>JBJHBB010000010.1:0-13644 GCA_050485265.1 Rhodothermales bacterium
ACTGCTCGGTCATGACCAGAGGCGAGTTGAGTTGTGCGACGCGCTTTAGCACCGGCTGCATCCCCATCTGGTGGACAAACGTCACCCGCGTATCGCCGGTATCCTCGGTCAGCTTGACGGAGAGCCAGTTGTCTCCGCAGACGTGACACGTGAAGAATCGCGATTCCTGGTCGCCACCAAGCAGCGCTGCATCGTCGTCCAGACCCTCAGCCTCTACATCCAGCGGCACCATACTGTAGCATCCGCAAGCCTTACACTGTAGCCGCTCCATGATCGGTCCTGCAGAAATCTGAACGATGGCCTTTGCGAACGGGGAGATGATGACCTCGTTTCCAGCGGACTCGCATTTATCGCCTCCTCCACAGACGAAAGAAGGCCGGACCACGCGAGGCGGCCCGGCCTTTGAGCCTTGACGGCAAAGCTCCTAGTGCACGACCGTCATGGGTCGAACCTCGCTGAAGCGGTCACCAACGGCACGCACGTAGTAGGTGCCTGCCGCCAGCTGACCGGCGGGGACGTCGAACTGGTGATTTACTCCCGCCGACACCGGACCGTCGTGCAGCGTCATCACCTGACGGCCCAACGCATCGAAGACCGCCACGACGACGTTCTGCGAGTTCTCAACCGACAGGTTGATCGTTCCGCGACTCCCTGCGACACCCAGCGGATTCGGATACACCGAACCAAGGCTCACCTCCGCGCGATCCGGCTGCTGATCCGTGGACGTTCCGGGGAAGAGCGAGATGTCTCGGGTGTTGTACGAGAAGAAGAAGCCGTTAGAGGCCCGCACGAAGATGCGCGCCTGCGATGACTCCAGATCGTTAGGCACGGTGATCACGGCGGCACCGTTGTTCGGCACCGCCTCCGCAAGCACGATGTAAGTGCCGTCGACGAAGTCCTCGGCGCGGTTGGTCGACAGCAAGATGTCGACGTTCTCCGCACCGTAGGTCGAGCTATTCGTATTCGCCACGTCCCACTCGACCGTCTTCTCGGTGCCGCCGTACCAGACGGTGTTTGAAGCCGCATCCTGCGAAGTCACCACAAACGGTCCTGCGCCGGCAGCAGAGGGAACGATGATCGAGACGTCCTGGACGGCACCTCCACCAGGCGCGTTGTTGCGCACCGTAAGGCGGAAGCGCAGCAGACGGGTCGAGTTCGGCAGGCCCTCGCCCAACGTGCTAAGGCCGAGAACGATGCGCTCGACGCGCGGGAAGAACCGGTCCGAATTGCCCGACGGCTGGAACGTGCGGAAGAACGGCGGGGTGAAGTTCCAGTCAGGACGTCCAGGGGGTGGTCCGGCGGGGCCGAGGTCCATCTCTTCCCAGATGAAGGTCAGGTCCTCAGGATCGCCATCGTACTCGACATCACCCGGAAGCATGAAGGGGGTCTCGATCGGGATCTGCGGCCCGGCCGAGGCGATCGGCTGGGGGATGGCGTTTCCGGTGGGAGTCTCCTCGGCACACACGCCACCTGCACCAGTCGTCATGAAGGTGATCATCTCCGTGAGGGAGATGTTGTGGAAGTAGTCGTCGGCGAAGGTCTGGATGTTCTGCACGCCGCACAGGCCGGAGTAGGCCATGATCGTGGATCCGCTTCCGGGCTCGTAGGCCGTCCCGGGGTTGCGGTTGGCGCCGCAGCCACCGATGCTGGCATTGAACGTGTGGTTGGCGCCAAACTGGTGTCCGATCTCGTGCGAGACGTAGTCCACGTAGAAGGGATCGTTGATCGGGTTCGGGAGACCCGTGGCCCCACGCGCCTTGCTCGCCGTGCAAACCGAGCGCAATTGAGCGAGTCCGCCACCGGCCGTAGTAAAGACGTGGCCGATGTCGTAGTTCGCCGAGCCGATGATGCTGTCGAGCGTGTTCTGATTCACGTTCAGCAGCGTGCCCGAGATGCCAGACGGATAGGGATCGTCCGCGGAGGTGGTGAAGATCACTTCGTCGTTGTTCTCGACAAGCAGCATCCGCACGGCCAGATCGCGCTCGTAGATGCCGTTGATGCGGTTCATCGCCACGACCATCGCCGCCAATGCGTCCTCGACGTTCGCGGTGCCAGAACTGTGAAAGCTGGTGTAACCGAACGTCGTGCCAATCGCAATGCGGTACGTCCTCAGAATCTCACCATTCTCAATGCGCTCCGACCGCTCCGGGTCAATGCCTGGAAAGTCATCATTGGCCGGCTCCACTTCGTCAATCGGATGAAGGTGCGGATCGCGCGGCGGAAGTGTGGAGCGCCAATACGACATGGCATGGTCCCTGTCGTGCTGTACCATGGGCTCGACGTAGAACGTGCCATCGGGGTGGAAGGCCATCGCATGGAAGCCTTGCGGGGTTACGCTCACGCGAACCGTTGAGCGGCGCAGGTTCGGCTCGTGTCCCAGATAGGTGCGAATGTTCGGGTACCGCGCCTGGAGCCCGGGCTGCATCACGGAGCTCTCAACCATGCGGTAGGTCACGAATTCCCCGTTGGGTAGCGGGAGCGCGACGAGTACACCGCCGTCGGTCTGACCGGGCATCTGCTCTTCAGGCGCTGCGGCAAGATGGGCGGCGATCGCTTCGAAATCCAGCGCTAGCGCACGGTACTCGGTTGGGGCTGTAGCGCGATCGACCTGCGGGGCATCGGCACCGGCGGCAAGGTCCGTCCAGACGTGCCGCGCGTCCTGAGCAGCGGCAACCGATCCAAGTGAAAAGAGCAGCACTGCGGCCGCGGCCAGGAGGCCGCTAAACGCCGGCTGAGAGCGTAGCAACAACATGTGATTCAGGGATAGTGGGGATGTCCGACCTGGACACGAGCTCAAACTCGCCGCCAGAGTCTATCAGAGTACGCATGGATCCAAGATGAAGCAAGGATGCGAGGCCGATTCGCCGCCCAGCTCATCCCCGAACCACCGCGTCAGCGGCCTCCCATGCAGGCTTTCCGATCCTATGCCGAAGTACGTCCGGTGTGATGTCCTCAACGTCTATCCTCAAGACCGGGGGTCAGGGGCGACTCCGATCTCCATCCTCCCCTTCGCTGTCTGCATCCTGCGAGTCAGCGGGCGTATTGGAGTCGGTAGGAAGCGCCGTTCCACCCCTTGAGGGCGGATCCGACGCCGGAAACGTTGCCTTGAGAGACTTGTCCAGGGCTCGTTCTTCGGGAGTCCTAAAATCCGAGCAGCCGTCCGGGTGGTCTTCAGGATTCGCTGCCATCGGACTCTCTGTCGAGGTGCCCCGGGCTTCGCTCGTCGTCCTCGCGCGGGGTAGCCGTGCCGCCGGAGTACGCCGGCGGGTCGCTGGCGGGAAAGCTCTCCTCGCCCGCCTCTTCGACATCCTCGTCTGTGTGCTCGTGGGTGCGGTCGTCGCTCATCGGGAAGTGCGGAATGTGAGAGAGGAGATCCTGCTATGACGACGGCGCCTCAGACGTTCCTCAAGGTGGCGTGCTAGGCGATTGCTCCCGACCATTGCGATTCTAGTGGAGCAGGTATCCGCGTGCGAGCGATCTGAACTCCTCGATCTGTGCCCGCACCCACTCGTCGTCTCGATTCAACTCCGATGCAAGAGTAGCCGCCACGAGCGGTGCAGCTTCTATCGCTACGCGGGCGTCGAGAATCAGCAAGCGTGTCCTCCGAGCCAGGACGTCTTCGACGGTGCGCGCCATCTCGAATCTGGCGGCCCAGACGACTTGGCCAACCACGAAATCGAACCCTGCCGCGATCGGCTGCGCGAAGGCCGCGTCCGATTCCATGAACTCCTGGAGGGCTGGAGCATCGGCCCCGTAGTCTTTGAGGCTGCCGAATGCTGCCGCATCTTGGTGAGCGGCGTGGATCCGCAGGCTGCGCGTTGGTGAGGCACGCTCGGGCAGACCTGCCAGCGTGGCCGCCTGGTCGATGGTGTCCTCGGCCATCGCGCGGTAGGTGGTCCACTTGCCGCCGGTTATCGTCACCAGTCCGCTATCCGAGATGTGCAGCACGTAGTCGCGCGAGATCGCAGCGGTTGATCCGCCAGATTGGTACGGGCCGCCCGCGAGCGGTCTCAGCCCGACGAACACGCTCTTGACGTCCTCGCGCGTCGGGTCGCCCGTCAGGTAGCGCTTCGCGTAGCGGAGCACGTACTCGACCTCCTCCTCGAGCGGGAGGGGCTCGAGGTCGGCCGAATCGACCGGCGTGTCGGTCGTACCCACCACAACGCGGTCGTGCCACGGAATGGCGAAGAGAACCCGACTGTCCTCGGTCCTTGGGACCATTATCGCGTGGTTTCCCGGGAGAAACCGTCGCTCGAGTACGATGTGGATGCCCTGGCTCACGGTGAGCATCGGCGACGCGGCCGGGTCGTCCAGGCGGCGGACTTCGTCGGCCCACACTCCAGTTGCGTTCACCACAACCTTCGCCGGCACATCGAAGGTCTCGCCGGTCTCGACATCGCATGCAGCGACTCCGTTGACGACGCCATCCTCGTGCGAAAGGCCGGTGACCTGCACGTAGTTCAGGGCCACTGCTCCTTGCTCGATGGCCGTCTGGGCCATGTTGATCGCGAGCCTGGCGTCATCGAACTGCCCATCGAAGTACTTGACGCCGCCGTTCAGGCCCTTGGATTCAAGCGTCGGCAGTCGCTGAAGCGTCTCAGTTACCGACAGCCGCTTGCTCCGACCAAAGCCCGCTCGACCTGCCAGGAGGTCGTAGACGCGCAGCCCGATCCCGTAGAAAGGTCCCTCCCACCAGTCATAGAGCGGCACGATGAACGGCATATCGTGGACCAGGTGAGGAGCATTCTTGAGCAACGTGCCGCGCTCCCTCAACGCCTCGAGCACGAGGCCTACGTTCCCCTGCCGTAGATAGCGCACACCGCCGTGCACGAGTTTCGTCGATCGGCTGGACGTCCCCTTCGCGAAGTCATGCTGCTCGAGGAGGAGTGGCCGATAGCCACGCGCGGCAGCATCGATCGCGCACCCTAGTCCGGTTGCGCCACCCCCGATGATCACCAGATCCCACGGCCCATCACTCGCGCGAACGCGATCCAAGAGAGATGAGCGCTCCAGACTGGTCACTGCACGGCGTGCGTGTACGGATCGGCCGCAACGTACGATCGCGGCTGCGCTTCGAACGAGCCATCGGTGATGACCGCTATGGGTCGTCTAGGCCACGTCCAAATCGAGTCCGCTCGCTATCACCGGCCGACTATGTCATCCTTCGTCGTACCGACGATTGCGACGAGCTCGTCTATCTCAGCTTGCGGAACGTTGTGCCGTTCCAAGGTGCCGACAAAGATCTCACCCATCCGTTGCCACTCGGCTTCGGTGACATTGAGGCCTTCATGGGCAGGTCCGGGTTCCAGACCGGTGTACACACACGGCCCGCCGGTAACCTGGCACACGAGGGTGGTCACCTGGTAAGTGATATATGGGAGGGCGTCGGGAGTCTTTCGGGCCCTGGTCTCTGGATTGGCCATGACAAGCTCATCGTGCGCGAACTCGTTCATGAACTCGGTTACCACGAGCGCGATGGTCTCCAAGCCTCCCAGGCGCTCATAGAGGCTTTCGTGATGTCCCTCAGATGACTGGGCGACAGCTATCGTCCCGATGCTAAGCGCCAGACACAGCGCACCAATCAGCGGGACAAGATGTAACCGGGGTAGAAACAGACGACGTGACATGGGGGCCAGGTTGGGTGATCGTTGGATCACCGCCCCGCTTGACGAAATCCTGCGCTGCCGCCTCGTTGGACACCATGCTAAGACCTCCGTCTAGGCGGGACGAGATCTATGGGCTTCTAATTATAGGACATGCAGACCTGATTCCCAAGCAGGCAAAGCCTGTTCTACTGCACCCATGACATCGAGCGTTCGACGGCACGATGCCACTGCGTTCTCACCTCGCGGACTGAAGACTCGTCTTGCTCCGGTTCGAAGCGCCGGTCGAAGGACCAGTGTTCGTCAATCTCTTCCTGAGAAGGCCATACTCCAGTTGCCAGACCGGCCAGATAGGCAGCTCCGAGCGCTGTCGTCTCGGGGGTCGCAGACCGCACGACGGGGGCTTGCAGAAAGTTCGCCTGTATCTGCATCAACAGTTCGTTGCGCGCGGCGCCGCCATCGGCGCGCAGCTCGCTGATCGGAAGGCCGGCATCCTTGCGCATTGCATCAACGACGTCGGCCACCTGGAGTGCGATACTCTCGAGCGCCGCGCGTGCCACATGCGCGTCGGTCGTGCCGCGTGTAATCCCGACCATCGTTCCGCGGGCGTGCGGATCCCAATGCGGAGCGCCTAGCCCTGCGAACGCGGGGACGAGAAACAGGCCATCAGAATGATCGACTTTGCGCGCTAGCGCCTCGACCTCAGCCGCGGTGCGAATGAGGCCTAATCCGTCTCGCAACCACTGCACGACCGCCCCTGCGATGAAAACGCTGCCTTCAAGCGCATACTCAGTGCGATCGCCGATGCGCCAAGCCAGCGTTGTGAGGAGGCCGCTGTCCGACCGCACTGCGTCTGTGCCCGTATTCATGAGCATGAAGCAGCCGGTCCCGTACGTGTTCTTGATCATCCCCGGCCGCGTGCAGCGCTGACCAAAAAGCGCAGCATGTTGATCACCCGCGATTCCTGCGATCGGCACGCCACCCGCCGGGAGGTCGCGCGCGACCTCGCCAACAACCTCCGAACTCCCGACCACGACCGGAAGCATTTCTCGCGGGACGCCCAAGGCACCCAGGAGGTCGTCGTCCCAATCACTCCGATGGATGTCAAAAAGCATCGAGCGTGACGCATTCGAGGCGTCGGTGACGTGCAACTCTCCCTCTGTGAGATTCCACGCCAGCCAGGAGTCGACGGTACCAAAGCAGAGGTCCCCTGCCTCGGCGCGCTCACGCGCCCCGTCTACATTGTCGAGTAGCCACTTGATCTTTGTGCCGGAGAAGTACGGATCGATCACCAGGCCAGTCCGCTCGCGAACCAGATCAGCTAAACCGTCTGACTCCAGGCGCTCACAGATGTCCGCGGTGCGGCGATCCTGCCAGACAATTGCATTGTGGATCGGTCGACCCGTCCGACGATCCCAGACGATCGTCGTCTCGCGCTGATTGGTGATCCCTATACCTGCCAGGTCGCGGGCCTTGAGGCCGGCGCGCGACAAGGCCTCTTGCGCAACGCCGATCTGGGACGACCAGATCTCCTCCGGGTCATGCTCCACCCACCCGGGCCTCGGGAAATACTGCTCGAACTCCCGATGAGCGGTCGCTCGGGCCCGGCCCTCCGCGTCGAACACTATCGCGCGGGAACTGGTCGTGCCCTGGTCGAGCGCTAGAATTGCGGACATCGATTCGGTGCAGCCAGTAGCTCACTACATGTCCGCCAGCGCTCCCTCACTTGTACCTGTAAACGATTCGGCCCTTGGTGAGGTCGTAGGGTGACATCTCGACCTCGACCCGATCACCGGGGAGAATGCGGATAAAGAACTTCCTCATCTTTCCGGACAGAAGGCCGAGAATCTTGTGGCCATTGTCCAGCTCAACTCGAAACTGGGCATTGGGGAGTGCTTCGGTTACGACTCCCTCCTGCCGAATAGGTGGTTGCTTCGCCATGAACGATGCGCCTCAGCGCGTTGGTGACACGGTGGCGCCCCGCCAGTTAGTGGGACGCCGGGTTGCAAACTAACCCAACGGACGAAATCACCTTTGGCTCCGCGGATTGTCGGTTTTCCGGAGATCTGCTAACCGACACCGGCAGCCTCCGGTCACTTACTCGTAACGCCGGTCCGGATCAAGGCCATCCTCAACGGGGCGGACCTCGATAGTGCCGAGCCGTGCCGACGGCCAACGGGCCGCCACATCGAGCGCCTCATCCATGCCCGCGGCTTCAATCAGGAAGAAGCCGCCGATCTGCTCACGCGTTTCGGCAAAAGGACCATCGGTCACTAACCGCTTGCCGTCTCGCACACGGACCGTTCTGGCCGCACCGGGGCCCTTGAGCGGTAAGGCCGAGATCAATCGCCCTTCTGCTTGCAGCTCGTCGACGTAGTCGAGCGTTTCCTGCCGAAGCACCTGCCAGGTCTCCGTTGGCATCTCATGGAAAAGACGCTCCTCCTCGTACGCGAAGCATATGAACCTCATGGGCTCCCTCCTGTAGTCGCGATTGTTTATTGGTGACACCGGATGGTCGAGTGACTCTGGTGAGGATCGACCGTCCGCAGCCGGCTAAGAACGCGGAACCGCCTCCATATCAAAAAAAGAAACGCCCACCGACGAATCGGCAGGCGTTGCGGAGGGGGTGGGATTCGAACCCACGGTACCCGCGAGGGGCACACCGGTTTTCGAGACCGGCCCATTCAACCGCTCTGGCACCCCTCCGGAGCCAGCAAGGGTCGAGAAATTAACCTCGCGCTCGCCGACCCGAAAGTACACTCGGTGAAGAGTGTCTCCGTGCTCCCATGTGGAACGAGGATGTGCACCGCGGCATAGGCGCAGCCCTTCTCCCCCAGCCCCTCATCCATGTCCTCTCCGATCGGTCTCGTCCACGGATACGGTCTTTCCGGCTCCGGCAGCAACCTCTGGACGCGCGCCATCCTACGCGCGCTGTGCAAGCAGGGACATGACGTCCATGTCGTGTGTCAGGAAAGCCGACCCGAAGCATTCGACTTCGTGTCCACCGCGATCACGTACGACCAGGAGGCCCACCCGACGACCGCCTTCAAGCAGTCGACCGCCTATCCCGGTTCGTGCGCCCTGCATCGCCCGGAGCTCGACATACTGCCGGTCTATGTCGCGCCTCGTCGCCCTTCGGACTATGTGCGGCCGATCCCGGCACTCTCGGATGAGGAGATTGAGGGCTACGTGCGACGAAATGCACAGGCATTGTCACGCATCTCACGGGACCACGGCGTGAGCGCCTTCCACGTGAACCACGTCGTGCTGATGTCGGTCGCGCTACAGCGACTCTTTCGCGAGGAGGGCATCCCCTACGTGATGCTTCCCCACGGCAGCGCCATCGAGTACGTAGTGAAGAAGGACTCACGAATGATCGAAGCCGCTTCGAGCGCTCTGCAGGACGCTCACCGCGTTCTCGCGCTCAACGGAGAAATGGACGGTCGGCTTCGCGATGTTTTCGGTCACGTTCCGGGGCTCGCGAACAAGCTTGGTCGCCTTCCAGTGGGCGTCGACACAGCGCAGTTCGAGGCCGCGTCAGTCGAGCAGCGGCAGGAACGTATGCAGCGTCTCCTCGAGATGCTTGAGCCCCTCGAGCGTGGACGAACGCCGGCTCAGCAAGACCGACTTCGCGATCGTCTGTCCAAGTTCTTGTCCGACGATGAGCTGCTCGATGCACTCACCAGTGACCGCGAGTACGCAAGCTCAGCGCCGGACGCCGAAATCGACGAGCAACTGGCCTCGCTTGGTGAGTCTCGTGATCCGATCATCGTGTACATCGGCCGCCTGATCGCGGCGAAGGGGCCGCAGCTTGCGCTGCTGGCCTTCCCCCGGATCCTGCAGCGGATGCCGGAAGCGCGGCTGATCATTGCGGGGACGGGTGCGCTACGGGAGTATCTGGAAGGGCTGCGGTGGGCACTCGGAGCCGGCGACTTCGACCTCGTCACGCGCATGGTCCACCTCGCCCGCGATCATGAGAGCGAAGGTCACCCCGAGTATTTCGACCACGCCGTCGCGTTTCTGACGGGGCTCTCCGGTTCGGAGCGCGAGAAATATCTGTCGGCGGCGCAAGCGCTGGCAGAACGGGACCGAGTGACGTTCGTGGGCTACATGGACCACGGCCCGCTCAGCCAGCTCTATGCTATCGCCGACGTCGGCCTGTTCCCCTCCGTCGTCAAGGAAGCATCTCCCCTCGTGGTGCCGGAAGCTGCCGCGTCAGGAACGTTTCCCATCGGTACCGATCACGCGGGGATGGGCGATAGCCTCCGCACGCTCGGGACTGCGCTACCCGAGCCGGCGCGGCCTCTGCTCGTTGCTCGCTTCGAACCTGAGCACACCGTGCGCGATCTCGCAGATCATTCGGTTAGGGCGCTCGGGCGACGGGGAGAATGGACCGATGCTCTGCGCAAGGCCGCCGTCGAGCGGTATGACTGGAACAGCATCGCCAGCGATCTGGCGGACATGCTCACGCAGGCTGGCGAGCAGCGAACCGCTCAGACTGCCTGAGGCACGGCTTCATGGGCGGCGGCAGCCAATTCAGCGATGTACGGCCCGTCGGGTCCGCGCTGCTCGATGGCATTGCCCACCACGACGAACCGCGCCCCGGCCGCTACCCGTGAGGCCACCTCACCAGGCGTTCGCAACCCGCCGCCCACAACGAGGGGAATGGTGCAGGTGCGCGTAATCGCGGCGATCATCATCTCCGACACAGGCTGCTCGGCACCACTGCCGGCATCAGTGAAGAGAAGCTTCATCCCCATCATCTCCGCAGCCAGCCCCGTGGCCGCCGCAATCTCCGGCTTGTGACGTGGGATCGGCGCCGAGCCGCTCATGTACTGCGCCGTGGTCGTCCTCCCGCTCTCGATCAGCATGTAACCCGTGGGGATCGGCTCCAGACCGAACCGCTTGAGCATGGGCGCGGCGTGGACGTGCTGCCCAAACAGGTGCTCCGGGTTGCGACCACTGATGACGGACAGGTAGAGCACGGCGTCGAACCCGGGAGCGATCTGACTAAGTGACCCGGGGAAGGCGATGACCGGCAATTCCGTGGAGCGCTTTAGTGCACCCACGTACGGTGCGAGCTCGACCGCATGCATCAGACTGCCGCCAATGAAGAAGGCATCGGCGCCGGCGGCGGCGCAGGTCTCAGCAAAGGCCGGCACCTCGCTGAGAGCGAGCTTGTCCGGATCGATGAGGACCACGAAGCCCGCGCCCTGCTGCTCGGCGGCGCTCAGTAGGCGTTCGTAGACGGTGGATGCGAGCATCAGGGCGCCAGAAGTGGGGGCGGGAAGTTACTGTGCCTCGCCGTTGCCGTTGAGATCCTCACCGCGCGGCTCCACTCCAGGCAGCGTTTCGGCGCCAACCTCTGGAGTCACTTCCGGCATCTGCGAGACGTCGTAGAACATGGGCGCGTCCGGACCGAGCGGAATCCCGAGAAAGATCCACAGTACGAGCAACAGCGTGCTGAAGATGCCGAAGCCGATCGAGTACGGAAGCATCACCGAGATCAACGTCCCGATACCCATCTCGCGGACGTACTTCTGCGCGAAGACGATCACCAGCGGGAAGTACGGAAGTAACGGAGTGAGGATGTTGGTGAAGCTGTCACCAATGCGGTAGGCCGCCTGCGTGAGCTCGGGCGAGAAACCCATAACCATTAGCATGGGCACGAAGACCGGCGCCATGATGGCCCACTTGGCCGAGGCGCTCCCAACGAAGATGTTCACGACGGAGGAGACCAGCACGAACGCCACGATCAGCGGAATCCCTCTGAACCCGATGGCCTCGAGGCCCGCGGCTCCCGAGATGGCCACAATGGGACCGAGGTTCGACCATGAGAACAGCGCGATGAAGTGCGCCGCCACGAACGCAAGCACGATGTAGAGCGCCATGTCCGACATCGAGTCGGCGGTCATTTTTACCACTTGCTTGTCGTTCTTGATCTGTCTGGTGACGAGACCGAAGACCAGACCCGGAATGAAGAAGAAGAACAGCATCAATGCCACAATGCTGCGATAGAAGGGGTCGAGCTGGCCCTCCGGCCCACGCAGCGGCGCGCCCTCAGGGATCACCAGAAACGCCGTTCCTATGAGAGTCAGAAGCAGTACGCCGCCGGCCCAGCGCAGTCCCTTGCGCTCGAGGTCGGTGAGCGGCTTGGCGCTGTCTTCCTCGGTGAGTTCTACGCCATCCTCAGCGCGGTACTTGCCCAGTCGAGGCTCGAGGATCTTGTCGGTGATGTACGTCCCAACGATGATGTACACCGGCACCAGCGCGATCATCAGGTAGTAGTTCGCGGTGACCGGGACGAAGTACGTTGGGTCCAGCAAGTGAGCCGCCGGCTCAGTGAAGCCTGCCAGGAGCGGGTCGAGGGAGGTCAGTAGCAAGTTGGACGAGAAGCCGCCCGAGACGCCTGCGAACGCTGCCGCCAGGCCAGCGATAGGATGGCGTCCGACGCCGTGAAAGAGCACTGCACCGAGCGGGATGACCACCACGTAGCCCGCGTCGACCGCGAGGCTCGACATGAGGCCCGCGAAGATGATCGAGGCCGTGAGCAGCGATCCGGGGACGCTGGCCACGAAGGCGCGCAAGGCGACCGAGATCAGGCCGGTCTTGTCCGCCACGCCGATGCCCAGCATCACGAGCAGCACCATCCCAAGCGGCGGGAAGGCCGCAAAGGTCTGCGGCATCTCGACGAAGAGTCGCTGTACGTTCTCGGCGGAGAAGAGGTTGATCGCCGAGATCGTCTCCTGCGTCCCGGGATGCGTCACCGCAGCGCCAAGAACTGAGGCCAACCAGGCCGCCAGGTAGACGAGTCCAACGAGGATCAGGAAAAGAGTTACGGGATCCGGAAGCTTGTTGCCAGCCCTTTCTACGTAGTCCAGGAATCGCTGAAAGAGCGGTCGGCGCTCGGCGGTCTCGGCCATGCGGAGCCTGCTTTGGTGGGAATGGGCGACTGCGGCCGAACGATAACACTTTCGCACCAGAAAGGCGAAACCTGCGCGAATCAATCGCCACGCTCGACCTCCGACGCCCGATAAAAAGACACAGGCCGCGCCGCGGACGAATGCCACGGCACGGTCTGCTTTCTACAGGGGAACAGACTTCTAACGCTGGATCACCAGCCGTCGGACTTGCTCGAATCCGCCGGCCTCCATCCGGTAGACGTACACGCCAGTCGGTAGACCGGATGCGTCGAAGGTGACGCTGTGCCGACCGGCATCAACCTGTCGGTCGATGAGTACGCGTACCTCCCGGCCCAGCATATCGTACACCGCGATTCGCACCGTTGCCGATTCCGGAAGTGCAAAACCAATTTCGGCCAGAGCGCTCATTGGATTCGGGAACGACTGAGCGAGGCTGAACTCAGAAGGAAGTGCAGAGTCGTCAGTCGCCGAGCCGAACGGCATCTGCGCATCGACGCCCACTACATCCCCCCCGTGACCAGGTACGGTCGCCGAGAGAAGCGCCAGCATGGTTGCTTCTGGCGGCACGGGCTCGCATCCCTCCAGGACGTATTCCGAACCGCTGTCGACCGTCGGTCGATTAATGTCGTGCGGCACGTGGACCTCGAAGCCCGCCGTTCCAATGTTGTAGCCGTCATTGGCGCCGTACAACATGTGGTAGACTCGTCCATCGAGCCTTCCTGCACGCTCCGCGCGCAGCGACATATCTGCACAGCCGTCCCCGAAGACTATGTCGGGGAGAGTGTTGCCCGACCCATCGCCGGGCTGGAGCTCTCGCTCGTCGCTCGACGCTTCCATCACCACGACATCATCAATCCCCAGGTCCGTGTTACATGCGTCCGTTGCCTCAAGGTCCACGTCGGCACGGGTGAAGTTGACCATCTGGTGACGGGGTGGCCACAGGACGTGTGGCTGTGCTGCCAGTGTGATCTCGGGCGGCGTGGTGTCTTCCACCTCGACCATGCGGGTCTCACCTGCCTGGTTGCCACTATCGTCGACAGCGGTGTACACCACCTCGTAGATGCCAACTTTCGAGATGTCCACGTCGCTCGCGTCGTGCATGACAGGAACGGGACCAT
>JBJHBB010000011.1:0-13632 GCA_050485265.1 Rhodothermales bacterium
ACTGGGTACCTTGTCCGAAACCAGCTCTCGCTCCGTGACGCGCACCCCCAGACCATCCTCGGAAATCACACTCTACACTGATGGCGCATGCAGTGGGAATCCGGGACCCGGGGGATGGGCGGCGTTGCTGAAAGCTGGAAGCCACGAGAAAGAGCTTGCCGGCGGCGAGGCCGCGACCACAAACAACAGGATGGAGTTACTGGCGGTGATCGCAGGATTGGAGGCGATCATGGAGCCGAGTCGTGTCGCGGTGCACACAGACAGCGCCTACATCGCCAATGCGTTCAATCAGCGCTGGATCAACTCCTGGCAGCGCAACGGATGGCGAACGGCGTCGAAGCAGCCTGTCAAGAATCGTGATCTCTGGGAGCGACTCATCAAGCAGGTCGATCGCCACGACGTGCGTTTCGTGAAGGTGAAAGGTCACGCCGACGATGAGCTGAACAACCGCGTCGACCAATTGGCCGTGGCTCAGATCGACAACTTTCGCTAGTCGATCGGTTCCGCGGCGCCCCGTCCCCCCAGAGCATCCCTGAATGCTGTCTGCAGTGCGGCGGCCCGAGAACGAGGAACGAGCACACTGAGAAGGACGACTTGTCCGTAATCCTGACGCGAAATCTCGGCCTTGAAGTGGTGAAGCGTCTGCATGGCCGCCGCAGTGTCGGAATAATCGAAGGTGAGGTCGATCAACACGCGATCGAGCCTCTCCACGCGCGGCGTGATACGCAACACCTCTGCCGCCGCGTCGCCGTAGGCACGTATCAGTCCGCCCGCGCCAAGCTTGGTGCCACCGTAGTAGCGCGTCACGACGACTAGCGTGCACGCAAGAGTCTGGCCCTCGATCTGACGAAGAATCGGCAAGCCCGCCGTGCCGGTCGGCTCACCATCGTCGGAGACGCGAAACTCATCTCCGTGCGGATCGATGCGATAAGCCCAGCAGTGATGGGTCGCCTTCGGCTCGCGCTGCCGGACCGAATCCACGAGACGTAAGGCCTCTTCCCCACTCTCGCACGGGAAGGCATCCCCCAGAAAACGCGATCCCTTCACGCGATCGATTTCCGCACTAGCGGGTTGTGCGACGGTCGAATAGGCGTCCATCATGGAAGTGACGTGGGTATCATCGGCCGGCCGAGACGACAGCGTAGGGGAGAAATCTGTCCACGTTAGGCAAAGTAAAGGCGCACGCTGTACCTTCGCAGCTTTGAATTGAGCAGCACGCTTGAATAGCTGTTTGAGATGCCAGTATCTACTTGCATACCACGTTTTTTGGGGCTGGCGCTCGCGTGTGCGTGCTGCCTCGGCGCAGCCATCTCTATGGCAGTGCCAACGTCGCTTGCGGCGGCGCTAGAACAGGATCCAGGGCTGCGGCTGCTCGAGGCCCGGCCCGTCTCCGGCCCAATCAACGTCGATGGCCGTCTCGATGAGCCCGCCTGGGAGACGGCCGACGTGGCCACGGACTTTGTGCAGACCCAGCCGTCCACAGGCGAGCCGTCCAGTCGTCGGACAGAGGTTCGCGTTCTTTACGGACCGAGCGCGCTGTACATCGGCGCCCATCTCTTTGACGATCCCGAGAACGTTCGCGCTCCGCTCTCCCGCCGAAATTCAGCCGGCGAGGCTGACCTCTTTCGAGTTTACATCGACGGCAACGCTACCGGGCGCACTGCCTACATCTTCGGGGTGACGGCGGCGGGCGTTCAGCTCGATGCCGTTGAGGAGGTCGGGGTGGTCGACTATTCGTGGGACGCCGTCTGGGAATCGACCGTGCGCCGAACCGACGACGGGTGGGTCGTAGAGATGGCCATCCCCTACTCGATGCTGCGCTTTCCGCGGAGCCAACAGCAGTCGTGGTGGATTCAGTTCGAACGCATAATTTCTCGCACCGGCGAGCGCACCTTCTGGCAACCCGTCAGTCCCGAGGACGAACTGATGGGCTTCATCGCGGGTCGACTTACCGGCATTCAGGGCATTTCCCCTCGTGCAAACATTCAGGTCCGTCCCTACACTGTCACCCGGTTGCATCGGGAGCCCTCCTTCGAGGTCCAGGGCGCATTCGATAGCGGAACGGACCTGGACTTTGGCGCAGACATCAAAGTGGGTTTCGGCTCGAACCTGATCTTCGACGCCACCATCAACCCGGACTTTGGGCAGGTTGAGGCGGATCCGGAAGTCCTCAATCTCACGACCTTCGAAACCTTCTTCCCCGAGCGAAGGCCGTTCTTTCTCGAGGGTACTTCGATCTTCGATTACACCTTCTCGCCGGATGGTGCACCGCTGCTCTACACACGGCGGATTGGTACCCTCGGGCGAATCGTTGGCGCAGGCAAGCTGACCGGGCGGACGACTACCGGTCTCAGCTACGGACTGCTTGCCGCTGCCACGAGTGACGGCTTCGAAGACCCCGACACCTTCACCGGCGAAGACTTCGAACCCGACCTTCTCTACGGCGCCCTCCGCCTGAAGCAGGAGTTCGGTCAGAGGTCCTTCGTGGGTGCCGGCCTCACCATCTATGACGGCTTCGGTGGAGACTTCATCTGGGACCACTACCGGTCGGTGGTTGGCGGTGTCGATTGGGACATCCGACTAGATGAGGGCACCTATCGACTCGATGGTGCACTTGGCGCGAGTGAGCGCTCCTTCAGCCCTGAACTCGGTCTTCGTACGCAGCACGGATACTCGCTGTACGCTCGTGCCGACAAGTTGCGTGGACGCCTGACCGGCGGTCTGACTCTGATGGTGCACTCGGACGGCTTCGAGCCGAACGACGTGGGCTACTTCCGTGAGAACGACATCGTCAGGACTCGAGCTGCGGCACAGTGGCTCCTGAATCGCGGGCGGCCGTTTGGACCTTTTCGGCTGGCATTCGTCGGTGGACTCGCCGACCAGACCTGGGCATACAGCAGCGGCACAAACCTGGGCCTGGCCGGTCGATGGTACTCGTGGTGGCACTTCCGCGACTATCAGCGACTGGTCGTTCGTGGTAACGTGCTAGGGCTTGGAGGCTATGACGTTCGCGAGAGCCGCGGCCTCGGGCCCGTCAAGAACCTGATGGGCAAGTCCTTCATCGTTGAATACTCGACTGACACGCGCCGCGACCTCGTCATGCAGCCTCGTGTCGGCGGGGCGCTGTTCGCGGAGGGAGGCACAGCGTGGAACGCCGACCTGGGTATCAACTGGAGTGCGACGGATCGGCTCTGGCTCTCCGTGCTAACCCGATACGACCAGCGCGACAACGTCCGTGCGTGGGTGGCCAACGAAGCGCTCCGGCGATCGAGTGACGGCTACGAACTGGGCGCCGTCGCCAATCGCTGGCCGCAGCAGCAGTCGAGTTACGTGCCCCTTGGAATCCCTGCGTCTGAACTCGATGCGCTTCTATCAAGCATCGACCCACTTTGGACCGATCAGGCCGGCGCACACTATTTCGCTTCGATCTTCGGTGCGCGTGATCAGCGCTCCTGGGACACCTCCTTCCGTGCGAACTACACGTTGCGGGCGAACCTGTCGCTCCAGCTCTACACGCAGCTCTTCGTGGCTCGCTTCCAGTTCGAGGACTTCCAGCTACTCGACGAAGACGGCGGCCTGCAGCCGCTCGGCGGCTATCCGCGGGCACGTGCTGAGAACAGGCGATCGCTGAACACGAATGCAGTCCTCCGGTGGGAGTACCGGCCCGGATCGACCGTTTTCGTTGTCTGGAGCCACGGCCGGCTCGGGCTCGACGGCGGCTATTACTTCAGCGACGGCAACACGCCATCACCCTTCGACCAGGGAACGTTCAGACTCGCGCTCGACACGTTCGACGTTCAGCCGACGAACATCTTCCTGATTAAGCTGAACTACCTCTTGATGAGGTAGCTGGGCACCCCTGGTCACCCCTCGATTTGCGTGACTAGCTGAATCTCGCGGAGCACGCCCTGCACGCGGAAGCAATCGTCAAAACGGCCCTCGTAGACGCAATCCTTGCCCTGCGTGTGCACGGTCCAGGCATGCTTCTCGGCCTGCTTGGTAGAGCACCCCACGGCCTTGATGAGCTGGTTGATCACCTCATCGAACGTGTGGATCTCGTCATTGAAGAGGATGACGCGCCATGGCGTATCGACCCGTTCCTCAACGGCCTCCTCAGTGACGGACTCTACTTCTGGGTTTGACGTTGCAAATTGTGCCGGGCGAAGCATGCTCACAGAATCTCAAGCGGGCTCGATCTCGATATTGAAATCCTCCATTACCGGATTTGCCAGCAGCTTCTCCGCTGCCTCGCGCGCGATCATTTCGGCATTCTGGGGATCATCGGCCTTTATCATCAACTCTATCGCCTTCCCAGCCCTGACGTCTTCGACTAGATCATACCCGAGGTTGTGCAGGGCGTGCCGGATGGCTTTGCCCTGAGGATCGAGGATGGACGGGCGGAGCGTGATGCGAACAAGGGCGCGGTACACGGGCGGGTCAGATTGGAGGAGTTGGGTCGGATTCCACGCTGTTGGCGGCGCGGGGGTCCTCTGTGGCCGTGCGGAACGCCCAGAGAAGAGCACGCCCGATACCGTGACCGAGGTAGCCCACCAGCACAATGAACAACCCGATCTCCTGCAGGAAGATCATCAGCAGGATGCCGACGAAGTATGCTAGCGCTTTGCGTGGTTGCTCGCGGAGGAAGCGAGGAGTCGGTCTCGGCAGAGCATCGAAACGGATAGTCGAGACCATCAATACCGATAAAACGACGACTAGTGTGACGAGGATCGATAGCTGGGTCCGTTCGACGGCGTCGAAATAGAGCGAGCCGTCGAACACCAGGATGAAGGCCACTACCGTCGCTGCCTGCGCGGGGATCGGAAGCCCATGGAAGTAGTCCTTCTTCTCCTCGAACGTCAGATTGTAACGGGCTAGACGGACAGATCCGCAAATGGCCGGTAGTGCAGCAACGACGACGCCCGCGAGTCCGAGATGGTGCAAACCGAAGCTGTACAGCAGATAGGCCGGCGCCACCCCGAACGACACGATATCCGCCAGTGAATCGAGCTCGACTCCGAACCGCGAGGTGCCATCCACGAGGCGAGCCATCATCCCATCCAGAACATCGAAGAGCCCCGCTGCGGCGATGAGCCATGCCGCGTTGACGTATTGCCCCTCGGCGGCGTTGATGATGGCGTAGAACCCGCTGAGGAGATTCAAAAGGGTGAACGTCGAGGGAAACGCGGCCCTCGGAATACGTCTCGGCCGCGATTCGGCCGTCATCTGCCTGCGCAAACGGAAAATGCGCGGACGAACGGCTCGCTGACCTCGCGAAGTGCCCCTAGGCATCTCGTGCGCCCTCATCCTGCTCCTGTAGGCCAACCGGTGGAGTCGTCGTACTCAGGGAAGCGATGACTGAGGTACCAGCCGCGACGCGCGCGCCGGGCTCGACGATCACCTGAACGTGGGGAGGAAGAATCACGTCCATTCTAGAGCCGAACTTGACGATCCCGTACCGATCGCCTGCGGCATAAGAATCACCGACCTTCGCGTAGCAGACGATACGCCTCGCGACGGCACCGGCAATCTGCTTGAAAAGGACGCGCGTGCCTGACGGATGCACTATCCCCACTTCACTGCGCTCGTTCTTCTCGCTCGCCTTGGGGTGCCAGGCCACGAGATACTCACCACTGAAGTAGTTCACGTACTCGACCTCACCAGTAATGGGGACTCGATTGACGTGCACGTTCAATGGCGAGAGGAAGATCGAGATGCGCCGACCGGGGCCCTTTAGATAGAGCGGCTCATCCTCCTCCACCACTTCAATGACCTTCCCGTCCGCCGGAGCAAGGATCAGGTCGAGAGCCTCCTCAGGTGGAACGCGGATGGGATCGCGAAAAAACCAGAGCGTGAACCCGAGCGCCGCGACGCCAATGGCAAGCAGTAAGAGGCCAACGGCACCACCGATCCAGACGCCGAGCCCACCAACGATGATGGCGACCACCAGGGCCCCAACGATGAGCATGTACCCTTCGCGTGCGATCGCCATTCTGTTGAATTGAGCGGGTTAGCCGGCAAACATACGCCCGTACCCCCTGTCGGCTTCCTCCCGCGCCGTGAAGCGCCGGCGGTTTTGCCAAACACAAAAGGCCGGCCGACGCTCGAAGCGTCGACCGGCCTAAAGTCGTTCCTGACGCGAGGCTGAAAACCATGCCCGAAGGCATCGTTCCTCAGCCAGTTCCGCATCCTCCCGTCTCGAGGAGACATAGTGGGAAGTTGCGGGGCTTTCGCCATCGACCGCTAGGGTCGACGGGGCTCGACCGGCTACCATTCCGAAGAATGGAGTTCCACGTCAAGCGGCCTACCAGAAAGCAATCCCACGAATCGGTCCGATCGAATCAACGGCGAACCGCGATCCATCTACCGCGCCGATACGCTGCCCCGATTCGGCTTCCGCCGTCCTGGACCAGCATCGTCGCCTGCGTCGGTGTCTGCACCTGGGCGGGTCGTGACATGTCCGACGCATGGCCATGAGGCGCTCATGCCGACCGCCCTGCGTCTGCAGGGTGATGATCGGAAGCACGTCTCACGTGCGCGGGTCGCCGATCCGTGGTGACCTCATGCAGCCTGGAGAACTCAGTCGCGTCAAGGAACTGTGAGTCGTTGATCTTGGCGTCCTTCGGCTCTCGCTTCCGGCCCGCCGCGTTCAATGCTCGTTTGCAAGAAAGCGAGAAGCCGGCGTGAAGTCAAGCTTTTCGGCGGGCTAGTTATGCACAAGATATCGTGGCGGTTATCCCCCGCCTGAGCGCCGGTTCTCCACACGCTTATCGGCAGACTGTCCACACTAACGGTCCCGTCACCTGCTTCCCGTAAAGCCGAAACGCCCGGCCTGCGGGGACCGGGCGTTCGGGGACGCGACTGTGGATAACCTGCGTCTCCAGCGGCATGAGGTGGCCGAAGATAGAACGTACCCGGATGGAATACAAGCTAAATCATGCAACAATAACGGACGACCTGCCAAGGAAGGTGCTATGCGGCCAGAACGACCAGTTTCATAACGGTCCTATCGCACCGTCGGGCCCCTGCCTATTTTCAGGCGCCTCTCATCTGCACGTGCATGACCTCCCCCATTCTTGCTCAGAAGCTGGGCGCCGCCGACATCGCCTGGCTGCGGATGGAAAGCCCGCGCAACCCGATGACGATCGTCGGACTGATGGTATTCCGCGAGCCAATGGCCTTCGCGGGGCTCAAGGACTTGCTGGAGGAGCGGCTCTTGATCTTCAGTCGCTTTCGTCAACGGATCAATGCCGAGGGGACGACCTGGGTAACGGATCCCGCCTTCGAGGTCGACGCCCACGTGCACCGCATTGGACTCCCTTCCCCGGGTGACCAGAGTGCGCTCGAGGAGCTCGTCGGAGACCTGATGAGCACACCTCTGGATTTGAGCCGGCCGCCCTGGCAGATTCACCATGTCGAGGACTTCGACGGCGGTAGCGTCGCAATCGTCCGGCTGCATCACGCGATTGGGGACGGGATCGCCCTCGTCCACGTTCTGCTCTCGATGGCCGACGAGTATTTCTCCGACTTCGACCCAGCGCAGATCCCTAGCTACGGCAAACCCGTGCGCGACGCCGGCCTCGTCGAGCAACTGCTTCGCCCCGTCGGAAAGGCCGTCACCAATGTGGGAAAGGTCACCGGCGAGGTCGTGGGCGGCACTCTCGGGCTTGTTCAGCGACCCGCGCGGCTCTTCGAGTGGGCCAAGAATGGTATGAGCGTCGGGGCTGCGGCGAGCAAGATTGCGTTGCTGGCAGCCGATACCGAGACCCGGTTCAAGGGCGAGGTTGGTGTATCCAAGCGGGTCGCCTGGTCGCAGGCCCTGCCATTAGAAGACGTCAAGGCCGTGTGCCGCGCTACGGGAGCGAAGGTGAACGACGTCCTCCTGTCCTCGGTGGCGGGAGGCCTCCGCCGCTACTTCGAGTCGGTCGGTGACCCCGTCGAGGATGTCGAAATCGGCACGGTAATCCCCGTAAACATTCGTCCGATGAGCAGGGCCTTCGAGCTCGGCAACCACTTCGGCATCGTATTCCTCTCTTTGCCGGTCGGGATCGACTCGGCGCCCGGACGTCTCCACGAGGTGCGCCGCCGCATGGAACAGATTAAGTCCTCGGCCGAGCCGGCAGTGGCTTTCGGGATTCTGCAAGCGATCGGTTCGGGACCCTCGCTACTTCACAAGCAGGTAGTCGACATTCTCTCGGCAAAGTGCTCAGCGGTGATGACTAACGTGCCAGGTCCTACCGAGGAACTGCACATGGGCGGAGTCCCACTCTCCCACCTCATGTTCTGGGTGCCACGAGCCGGTGAAATCGGACTCGGTGTGTCGATCATCAGCTACAACGGATCGGTCCGCCTGGGCGTAGCGACGGACGCCCGGATGGTGCCTGACCCGCAGAAGATCATCGCCGGGCTACACCGTGAGTTCGACAGCCTCAAGAAGGCGTTCGGGGCCGGCTCGAAGCGACAGAAGGCGCGCTAGAGCGGGACCAGCGACGGGACTGCAGCTAGGCAGCGTACTTCGTACGGTCCTGTTCCGTGCCGTCCATCTTGAGCACGATCAGCGTGCTGGGCGCGTTGCTCTTAGCGTGCGCTCGGGCGGCTCTCACTGCTTCTGCCTTGGTTGGATGCGAGCTCACCTCTGCTGCTTGCTCTCCTTCGGTGACCATCCAGCCAGAACCACCCGGGGAGACGAAGTAGACAACCGGAGCCGACCCCACCGGTACGGTGGTTATCTCGCCAACATCATCAGCGCGATCCTGCAGACGCTCCATGAGGCGGTCGACTTTTCCGGTCAGCGTCTCGACCCTGCCGATGAGCTCCTGCACCTCGGTACGCGTGGGCACTCCGAGACGATGCAGCACCCCTTCGACGGAGTTCTCAACGATTCGCTCGATCTGCGCCTCAACGTCAGAGGCAATTTTAAGGGGTGCGCGCGCCACGCTGCCGGCCGTCGAGCGGGCCTTACCCGCTGCACTGGCTGCCTGATCGCGAGCACCTCGAAGACTCTCCCTGCTTTCCCGCTCCCACTTCTCCCCTTTTCGGACGAGCTCCTGGTAGACGGCCTGTCCGGCCTCCTCCACCGTGGAAAGCGCACCTATGCCTGCCATCCAGATCTCTCTCGCACCCTCGGCCATGCCCGCAGGGAAGTCAAAGAGCTTGCTGATGTCAAGCAGACCACCGCTACCGGTCTTCCCCGTGGATGAGGCGCTCGAGGTGTCGCTATGAGAGCCTGCGCCTCGATTGGGAGAGTCTGGCCCGTCCTGAGGGGCGGACCGCTTCTTGGCGACAATCTTGACCTTTTTCTTTTTCGGCTCGTCTGCCATGGAAGTCAGTACGTCTTGTCGATCGATCGGGATACGGCCGACATGGCGTTCAGAACCCCCATGTTCGCCATGATTTTGAGCTTTGGTCCCTCGATCTCGTAATCGGGTGAGGTGAGCGCACCCAGCGGTGAAAGGTCCCCTTTGTCCATCTTGACCCAGATGTCGTAGGGTGCCGTCGCGCGGGCCAGGGCCATCTTCTTATCGAACGCGTGGTGCCGCAAGTCAGCCGACGGCGACGACTCCGTCCAGAGTTCTACTCCCTCTACTTCACCATTTTCGAACTGGTAAGCCGCCTCGATGTCATCCCCGTCGGGGTGGTCGAGACACCTGAAAACGATCGTCTCGGAGAAGCCCCTGGCCGCCTTCTGAAAGGACGGGTCCTCGTTCATCGCTTCGACGAACTGCTCGATGAACTCGGGAGACCAGAAGCGGGGACTCGACATCGAAGTTCGGAAATGGGTGGGCGCATTCAGTACGGTGAACCATCCCGCAGGTTCAGACGCCTGCTCAGGAGTCGATCTGTCGTACGCTAGCGAGACAGGTAGAGGTTGCGCATCTCATATGGCCGGCGGAAGTGCTCGTCGTGAAGGTCGTCGACGAAGGCGATGGCCTCGCCGGTTGACTTCATTTCGGGACCGAGCTCTTTGCGGACTTCCGGAAACTTGTCCCATGAAAACACGGGCTCCTTTACAGCGAAGCCAACAAGAGAGCTATCCAACGCGCCCTCGTCGCGGAAGGAGGCGAGACTCCGGCCGAGCATGATCCGCGTCGCAATCTTGACGATCGGAACGCCGGTGGCCTTGGCGATGAACGGCACCGTTCGACTGGCTCGGGGATTCGCCTCGATCACGTACACGACCCCATCCTTCACCGCGAACTGGACGTTGATGAGTCCTCGCACCTCGAGCCGCCGCGCAATGTCCGCAGTGTATCGCTCGATCGTGCGTACGATATCCTCCGGAAGAGAGTACGGCGGCAGGACGGCCGTGGAGTCGCCCGAGTGAACTCCAGCGGGTTCGATGTGCTGCATCACTCCGCAGATGTGAACGTCCTCCCCGTCGTAGAGCGCGTCGCAGTCGACCTCGATCGCGTTGTCGAGGAAGAGGTCGAGAAGGATGTCGTTCTTGGGGAAGAGGTCCAGCACGTTCTGGACGTACTCCGCGACCTCGTCCTTGTTGATCGCGATGCGCATTCCCTGTCCCCCGAGCACGTAGCTAGGACGAATCAGGATCGGGTAGCCGATACGCTCCGCCACCTCGATGGCGTCGGCCACCCGCGTGGCCATGCCGTAGGGTGGGAACGGAATTTCAAGCTCTTTGAGGACGGATGAGAACTTGCCACGGTCCTCGGCCAGATCCATCATTTCGTACTCCGTCCCCAGAAGTCGAATGCCTCGGCGCTTGAGGTCGCCCGCGAGCTTCAAAGCGGTCTGCCCGCCGAGCTGCACGATGACGCCGTACGGTTTCTCGTGCTCAATGACGTCCAGTACGCGCTCCAGAAAGACCGGCTCGAAGTAGAGCTTGTTTGCCATGTCGAAATCTGTCGACACCGTCTCCGGGTTGCAGTTGATCATGATGGCCTCATAGCCGGCGTCCCGCGCGGCCAGCACACCGTGCACGCACGAGTAGTCGAACTCGATACCCTGACCGATGCGGTTGGGACCGCTGCCGAGGATTACCACCTTGTCCCGGTCGCTCACCTCGGATTCATTCTCACCCTGATCGTAGGTCGAGTAGAAGTACGGAGTGCGTGCGGCAAACTCACCGGCGCACGTATCGACCAGGCGGAAGGTCGGCTGCAGGCCGAGCTCGGTTCGCCGGTTGCGGACGTCTTCCTCGGTGAGATCCTTGTCTGCGAGCAGGAATGCGATCTGCACGTCCGAGAATCCTGCCTGCTTGGCGGTGAGAAAGAGATCGGCATCCAGGCGCTGCAGGTCAGTCTGAGCCAATGCCTCCTCTATCTCCACCAGCGAGGCGATCTGGTGCAGGAACCAGGGGTCGACCCGGGTGATGTCCCCGACTTCCTCCACCGAAGCTCCGTGCTTGAGCGCGGCCCGAATCTGAAGGGTCCGATCCCAATATGGTCGAACCAGACGCCGACGGACGTGCTCGCGGTCTGCCGGCTCGCGGTCTGCACCGAGGCCGGCGTAACCCAGCTCCAGGCTCTGCCAGGCTTTCTGCAGACTTTCGGGGAAGGTTCGGCCGATCGCCATGACCTCACCCACCGCCTTCATCTGTGTGGTGAGCTCCTCATCCACGCCCTCGAACTTCTCGAAATTCCAGCGCGGGATCTTCGTAACGACGTAGTCGATGGCCGGCTCGAAGCAGGCGCTCGTAGTGCCGGTGACCTCGTTCGGTAGTTCGTCGAGCGTATAGCCAACGGCCAGGCGCGCGGCGACCTTCGCGATCGGGTAGCCGGTGGCCTTTGAGGCCAGCGCTGAAGACCGGCTAACGCGCGGGTTGATCTCGATGGCGATCATCCGGCCAGTTCCCGGCTCAACGGCAAACTGCACGTTGCAGCCTCCTGCGAACGTCCCGATGGAGCGCATCATACGGATCGCAGCGTTGCGCATCTCCTGGAACTGCTTGTCGGTCAGGGTCTGCTGCGGCGCCACGGTCACCGAATCGCCGGTGTGGACGCCCATCGGATCCACGTTCTCAATCGAGCAGACGATGATGACGTTGTCGTTGGAGTCGCGCAGCAGCTCGAGCTCGAACTCCTTCCAGCCAAACAGACACTCTTCGATCAACACTTCGTGGACGGGTGATAGCTCCAGTCCCCGAGTGACCTTTCGATCGAACTCGTCGTGATTCCAGACAATCCCTCCACCGGCGCCCCCGAGCGTGAAACTGGGTCGGATGACGATAGGCTCTCCACCAAGCTCCTGCGCGATCTCCTTTGCTTCTAGCAGGCTGCGTGCGACGCGGCTTCGGGCCTGGTCGATGCCGATCCGCTCCATGAGGTCGCGAAACTGTTGCCGGTCCTCGGTTATCCGAATCGCATCGATGTCGACGCCGATCACCTCGACGCCGGCCTCCTCCCAGTAGCCCTGCTCGTGCAGCGTCTCGGCGAGATTGAGCGCCGTTTGACCGCCCATCGTAGGCAGGACGGCGTCCGGCTTCTCGATCGCAACGATCTCCTTGATGGACTGCGGCGTGAGCTCCTTGAGGTAGACCTTGTCCGCCGTGGACGGATCGGTCATGATCGTCGCTGGGTTGGAATTGACCAGCACGACGCGATAGCCCTCTTTCCTGAGCGCGCGCGCCGCCTGGGTCCCGGAATAGTCGAACTCGCAGGCCTGACCGATGACAATCGGCCCTGACCCGATTAGCAGGATGGTTTTTATGTCGGTGCGTTTGGGCACGGTCGATTCGTCTTGGGAAAATGATCTCGCTGGTGACGGCTACTTCGACACAAGCTGGCTTTGTCTGGCACGAACGCGCTCGAGAAACTCATCGAACAGGTAGCGGCTGTCGTGCGGACCCGGGCTGGCCTCCGGGTGATACTGCACCGACATGCCATCAAACTGCCTGAATAGCAGCCCCTCGACGGTTCCGTCGTTGAGATTCTGGTGGGAGATGGATGCCAAGTCCTTATTGATCGAGGCCTCCTTCACCGCGAAGCCGTGGTTCTGGGTGGTGATCTCCACGCGCCCGGTCGACAGCTGCTTGACTGGCTGATTCGCACCCCGATGGCCCACCTTCATCTTGTAGACCTCCATGTCGGAGGCCAGCGCCATGAGCTGGTGACCCAGACAAATGCCAAACACTGGCAAATTCTGGGAAATGGCTCCGCGGGTCATGTCGATCGCCTCCGGCATCGCGCGCGGGTCGCCAGGCCCGTTCGAAAGGAAGAGGCCATCGGGCTGCCAATCCATCACCGAGGAGAGCGGCGTTCTGGCCGGGAACACTCGGACCGCGCACCCGCGATCTCTAAAGCTGCGGAGGATGTTCAGCTTCACCCCGAAGTCGTAGACGGCAATCTGCGGACCGCTGTCCACATCTGCGAAGTCGTAGATGCTGTCGGTCGTCACCCGACTCGCCAGCTCGAGGCCTGCCATCGAGGGAAGCGAACGCGCTTTCTCAACCAGACTCGATTCGTCGCGGTCGACAGCGGAGATGACAGCGTTCTGCACGCCGCCCTCGCGAATGCGGTGAACGAGCCGGCGCGTGTCGACGCCAGTGATCCCGGCGATGCCGCGGGCCTTGAGCCACGCGTCGAGATCTCGGCTGGCGCGCCAGTTCGAGCGACACCCGCGCGAACATCCCCGGCCGCAACCGGCCCTCCGCGTTGGGCACCGCCACCTCCACCCGCG
>JBJHBB010000012.1:0-13360 GCA_050485265.1 Rhodothermales bacterium
GCTGCTCGGCTTCGCAGATCTGTTGAGGACCATCATCGAGCACCCCCCGGAAGAGGCGCCAACGCGTTCAGTGCCTACGCGGCGCTCCATCATTTCCGAAGAAATGGCGCGCGCCCGAGCCAAGGATCAGCCGCTGTCGCTCGCGCTGATATACCGAACGGACGCCGAAACGGTCTCCACCCGCGGTGAAGGAGGCGTGGCCGAGGCCGAGCGCGACATGCGCTTGCTGCTTGAAGACCTCGTCCACCACGGGCGCCTCGAGCGCTTCGGTGAGTTGATGTACGGCGCCTTCCTCCACGACGACGAAACGATGCTCGAGACGTGGGCAGAGCGCGTGCAGCGCCGTGCTTCGGAGGAGGGTTTTGCGGTAGGTATCGGCATCGCGCGCATGCAGGGTCATGCCGACGCGGACGCACTCCGCGCGGATGCAGCCAACGCACTGGCAGAAGCGCTGCAATCCCCAGAGCTCGTCGCGTTCGCGCGCACTCCTGCCGAATAGCAGGGTGCTGACGGCCTGATGCCGCTGTTCGTCACCATTATCCTGGACGGCCTAGGTGTCGGCCACGCGCCCGATGCGGAGGACTACGGCGATAGCGGCGCGAACACAGTCGCTTCCGTTTGCCATGCGGCACGCCCGGACCTCCCCAACCTCACGGCGCTAGGTCTCGGAGCACTGGGTGATTTTGCTGGATTGCCGGCAGTGGCTGATCCGCAAGCCTCGGTCGGTGTGATGACTCCTGTCTCGGCTGGCAAGGATTCAACCACCGGCCACTGGGAGCTCGCAGGCATCATCCTCGATCGACCTTTCCCCACCTACCCGGAGGGTTTCCCCAGCGAAGTCGTCGAGACGTTCTTGCAGGAAACGGACTGTCGTGGCGTGCTCGCCAACAAGCCAGCCTCAGGTACCGACGTGGTCGAGGAGTTTGGCCAGGAGCATCTCCTGAGTGGCTGGCCCATCGTGTACACCTCGGCCGACAGCGTCTTCCAGATAGCTGCCCACACCGACGCAGTCTCGCTGGACACGCTTTACGATTGGTGCCGAGTTGCCCGCGAAAGAGTCTGCGTCGACGACCACGCCGTAGGGCGCGTGATCGCTCGGCCCTTTCTCGGCCCCGCGGATCGCTTCGAGCGGATATCTGACGCACGAAAGGACTTCGCGCTGGAGCCGCCACCCGGGACGGTGCAGGGTGCGCTGCGAGACGCCGGCGTTCGAACCGTTGCCGTGGGGAAGATCGGAGACCTCTTTGCCAACGCCGGATTCGACGACATCATCAAGACGAGCGGCAACACGGAGGGCATCGAGCGCACGATCGAGGCCATTCGCTCAGCGCGCGGCAATGCGTTCGTGTGGGTGAATCTGGTGGACTTCGATCAGTTGTACGGACATCGCAACGACCCCCAGGGGTTCGCTCGGGCTCTGGAGGAATTTGATCGTGCCCTCCCAGAAATCATTGGGGCACTGCCCGAGGACGGTCGCCTGCTTCTGACGGCTGATCACGGAAACGACCCCTGTTTCCCCGGGACCGATCACACGCGCGAGCGAGTGCCTATTCTCCTGGTCGAGCCCGGCCGGACGAGTCGCGACCTCGGTGTGCGCGACACCTTCGCCGACCACGCAGCCACCGTAGCCGAGTTCTTCGGCGCGGGGTATCAGGGCCCCGGCTCTTCGTTCCTCCGCTGACCGGGCCGGCTCGGAGCGCCAAAAGTCGCTACGCCGAGCACCAGCGCCACGCACAGTCCTACGGCTAGTACTACTGGCATGGCAGGCCGAACCGGCTGCGGCAGGCGCAAGCCGAAGATGAGGTCGAATACGAGCAGTATGCCGGCAGCGACAGCCATCCAGATGCTCAGCCGGAAGACCAGCGACGTACCCGGGCTCATCTCCGGGCCAGGAGCTTCGGAGCTGGATTCTGGCGGATCGTGTTCCATCGGCAAAAAATACGGAGATGCAAGCCGGAAGCGGGAGTCGGGCAGGCTTGAGTGAGGCGCCGTGGCCGCCGATATCATTTCGAGAAACCTCCGCTGCACACGCCTGCGGAGAGCTCGACATACGGACCTGCCCATGAAGCTGTACCAGAAGCTGCTGCTCGGATTCGCCACCGTCGCGCTGCTTGTCGGATGCGTGGGGTACGTTGCGCAGCAGATGAATCAGCGCGTCCAGCGTAGCGTGGTTCAGCTGACGGACACGGCCGTTCAGGAGCTCTACGCCTCGGCCGACATGGGTACGGCACTGCGCGAGAGTCTCGCTGCTAAACGGCGGGCGGCGGCCATGTCGG
The DNA here is from genome assembly GCA_050485265.1 of Rhodothermales bacterium. Lineage (GTDB taxonomy): Bacteria > Bacteroidota > Rhodothermia > Rhodothermales > JANQRZ01 > JBJHBB01. The sequence goes on from JBJHBB010000012.1 coordinate 2,277, forward strand.
CCGGTAGTGAACGCGATGCAGCTGTCGCAGACATCGAGGGGCACTACGCGCGATTCGAGAGCGCACTCGCTGCGGCGCGTAACGCCACGAGCACGGGCAGGAGACGCGCCGTCGAATGGAATCGAGAAGACGTCGCGTCAGCGCAGGAGCGTAAGACGGCGTGGCTCGAGACGCTCACTCACACATTCGTTGACTATCGAACGGCCGGTCAGTACATCCTCGAGAACGAGTCCGGAGGGATGAACTCGATCCTCGTGGTCGATGCCGCGCTCGAGCCGATCGTGTTCTCGGCGATGCTGCCAGTGCTAAGCCAGTACCGAGAGGCGGCTCGCAGCGACGTCGCCCGCGAGGCTGAGTCTGTTCGCACACAGATCCTGCGCGCCGACCGATTTCTGTTCGTGTCGGTGCTGTTAGCGATCGGGATAGCGCTCGTGCTGGTGGTCTTGATTGCAAACTCCATCGCGGCGCCGCTTTTCAAGCTCCGCGAGGCAACGCGAGACTTTGGACGGGGACGTTTCGACCTTCGCGTCCGCCTTGATTCGCGGGACGAGGTAGCTGACCTGGGTGCAGAGCTCAACCGAATGGCCGCCGAGCTGAGCGAGACCACGGTGTCGAAGCAGTATCTGGACCTCGTGCTGGCATCGATGTCGGACCCGCTGTTCGTACTCGAATCGGACGGGCAGATCCGGCAGGTGAACAAAGCGGCGGCTAGCGCCGTCGGCCGTCGGCCCTATGAATTGGTTGGCCGATCGATGGCAGACTTTCTTGTCGACGGCACCGTGGCCACCTTCGAGGTGCTCAACCGCGTCGAGCATGGCGGGTCGACGGGCAATATCGAACTCCAGTTGCTCCGCCGCGACGGCAAGGACGTGCCTGTCGTGTTCTCGGCTGCACGGATGCTGGGGCCGGATGGGGAGGACAAGGGGATCGTGGCCGTTGCCAAAGACATCACCGCACAGAAACTGGTTCAGACAGAGCTGGTGCGTGCACGTCGAGAGGCGGAAGAGATGGCGCGGATGAAGTCATCCTTCCTCGCAAACATGAGTCATGAAATCCGGACGCCCCTCACCGGAATCATCGGATCCTCGCAGGTGCTGGCAGAGATCGCGGGTGGCGATGCCCTGGAGGTCGCTCACATTATCGAACGTGCCGGTGTCCGCCTGCTGGCGAGTATCAACTCAGTTCTCGATCTTGCGCGTATCGAGGCTGGCGAGCTGTCGCCATACGACGAGGTCCTGAACCTTGCCGAAGAGGCTCACGATGCGGCATGCGTGCTCCGACGCCTCGCGCAAGACAAAGGAGTTGACCTCCAGGTGATCGAGCGCGTGCCCGACGTGCGGGTACACGCCGACCCGGGCTTCCTGAATCGCATCGTTACGAACCTAGTGGGCAACGCGATCAAGTTCACCGAGCACGGCCACGTGCACGTTATCGTCGACGTACGCGATGACGACGTCGCAACGCTCGAAGTTGTCGACACAGGCATCGGGATGAGCCAGGACTTCATTCCCCAGCTATTTGCCGAGTTCAAGCAGGAATCGGCCGGACTCTCGCGCACGCACGAAGGGAGTGGCCTCGGGCTCGCCATTACCAAGAAACTCGTAGACCTGATGGACGCTTCGATCGAGGTTCGCAGCGAGAAAGGCGCAGGAACGTCGTTTACGGTGACACTTCCTCTAGCAGCCGAGCCTAGTGCTCCTCGCGGAGCTCAGGCCGTCGAGGCAGGAGGTGAGCAGGCGTAGCTTGCAGGCCACTCATCCGACGCAGCCCTATGGACGCAATCTCCATCGCGAAGGGCGATGGCCTCTCCCGCCTTCTCGGGATCGAGTTCGACGAGCTGACCGAGGACCGTGTGACGGCGACCATGCCGGTCACGCCGCAGCATCTGCAGCCACTGGGCTATCTACACGGTGGTGCGTCGGTGGTGCTCGCGGAAACCGTAGCCAGCGTTGGTGCGACGGCAGGCTCGCTGCCCGAGAAGGTGGCTTTCGGCCTCGAGATCAACGCCAATCACGTCCGCCCGAAGCAGGACGGTGTGCTCCGGGCGATCGGTGAGCGTTTGCATGCCGGAAGGACGACGCAGGTCTGGCAGGTGCGCATCGAGGACGAAGAGGGAAAGCTCGTCTGCATCAGCCGCTGTACGCTGGCCATGGTCCCCGCCGACGCGCATGCAGACTAGGGCCCTGCGCCGCGGGGCATTCGCTACATTCCGGCGTAGCCAACCTCTTGAGCGATGATTCTGGGCCGCGTAATTGGGACTGTCTGGGCGACCAGGAAGGACGAGCAGACGGTGGGGATGAAGTTCCAGCTGGTCCGCGAAGTCAACCTCGACTACAGTCCCACCGAAAGCTTCGTCGTCGCCGTGGATTCGGTGGGTGCGGGTGTCGGGGAGATCGTTCTGGTGGCCCAGGGATCCAGCGGCAGACAGACCGAGCTTACCCGAGACAAGCCGATCGACGCCGTCATCATGGCGATCGTGGACCGGATTGACGTCGACGAGGGAGAGGTAGAGGAGGTCCGTCAGCGTGCTCAGCAGGCCGCCGCATAGATGACGCGCCTCCACGCAGCTATACCGTCGACGCAGTGAACCTCGGCCACGTCATAGGAAGCGTGTGGGCCACCCGCAAGGACCCCTCGGTAGTTGGGAAGCGAATGGTTCTTCTTCAGCCGCTCAACTTTGACGGGTCGCTGCAGGGGCGGCCGATCGCTGCGCTGGACACCGTTGACGCAGGCGTTGGAGACACCGTCATCTATGTGACAAGCGCCGAGGCGGCTCTGCCTTTCAAACCTCAGAACGATCTGACCGCGACCGATGCCACCGTCGTGGGCGTCGTGGACCAGGTCGATCGTCCCAGAAGCAGCGGGGCCTAGACCCGCGACTCACGGGTGCCGAGCCACGTCAGGAACGCCACGATGGCGAAGCCGGCGAGTGCGATAACGAAGATGACTACGGCCGCCGCCGCCGATGGTGGCGCCTGCAGCAGCGCCGGAGTCGCGACCAGCTCGCCGTGCAGAAGCGCCTCGCCCTGCCACGGCCACAGCGCCCGAAGCGATCCGGCGAGGAGCCCCACGAGCAGGATCATCGTGGCGTCGTGGTAGTGGCGAAGCAGGTGGCTGAGCAGGCGCGCGAAGAGCCCGAGGCCGGTGATGGCACCAAGTGAGAACACGACCACGTACACCAAGTCAAGCGATCGTAGCGCTTCCAGCGTGGGCTGGTAGATCCCGAAGACCGTGAGCAAGAAGGCGCCACTGACGCCCGGCAGGATCATCGCGCAGATCGCGACCGCGGCCGTCAGAAAGACTCGAAAGAGTGACGGGTCGGCCGTGGCAGCCGCCGGCAAGCCGACGAGAAAGAACGCGATTACGGCTGCGACGAGAGCCATCAGATAATGACTGGCCGATACGCGGTCGACGCGACGCCACGGGATGTACAGCGAGGCAGCAACGAGGCCAAAGAAGAACGCGCGGCTCTCGACCGGGTACGTGTCCAGAATGTGGGGGATGAACAGCGCACCCAGTATGATGGCCGAGCCGACCCCCAGCCCGAGCGGCAGAATGAATCCCCACTCGATCGCGCCGAAGGCACTCCTCCAGCCGGAGAATCGGCTCTTCAGGAGGGAGATTGGCAGGGTCGTGACAGCACGCACCGCCTCGATTAGGCGCTCGTAAATCCCCACGATCAGCGCTATGGTGCCGCCGCTAATCCCGGGGATGATGTCTGCCGTTCCCATCAGCAGCCCCTGAACTACATGGACGCCAGGTCGGGGTCGTCGGAAGGTTGGTCGTTCGCCGCTCACCTCTGGGTGGGGACTCTCGTGCTCGGCAGGGGGGTGTTGGTGTTGAACAGGACGATTCATTCGGAGTCGGACACGAGCGGAACGAATCGAAAGTCGTGAAAGGCCTCGCGCTCGTAGGAATCCTCGCCGGTGCGTACCACGCGCCACATAGTCTGCTTCTCTGACGTACCCACGGGGATGATCAGACGTCCCCCGCGTCGCCGCTTCGAAGGCACGCGGAGTTGTTCCAGCAGCGCGGGTGGCACCTCGGTGCCGCCAGCCGTCACTACAATGGCGTCAAACGGGGCGACGCCGGGCCAGCCGAGGGTCCCATCCCCGAATCGCGTGCGGACGCGGTAGTCCAGTCGCTGAAGCAAGTCCTCGGTCCGGCGCAACAGAGGTTCGTGGCGCTCGATCGAGAAGACGGTGGCGCCCAGTTCTGCCAGGACTGCCGCCTGGTACCCACTCCCGGTCCCGACCTCCAGAATGCGATCTCCGTCCTGAACGTCCATCAGCCACGTCTGGTAGGCGACTGTGAACGGCTGGGAGATCGTCTGCGAAAGGCCGATGGGCAGCGCCTCGTCCTCGTAAGCACGCTGCCTCAGGGCAAGCTCCACGAATTCGTGCCGAGGGACCCGCCCGATCGCCTCAAGGACGCGCTCATCCACGATCCCCTTCTCGCGTAGGGTCTCAACGAGGCGCGCGCGCTGCCGGTCGTATTTGCGAGCGATCATGCTAGCGGAGAGTGACGCCGGAAGCTACGGGGCGCCAAGGGCGGCCGGCGGCCGGTCGCGCGCCGCGAGCGTCGATTCATGCGGATCCCACTAAGCCGGGGCGTCCTCGCCCTTCGGGCGCGTGGGGGTGTCCTCAGGATTCGGCCGCCGTTCGATCAACGCTTCAGCCAGGCGTTCGCGCAATTGTTGCGGGGTGAGGTTTGGATACAGTACGCCGTGCTCGGCCGCAGAGATGTGGCCAGTTTCCTCGCTGGTTACCACGATGAACGCGTCAGTGCGCTCGGAGAGCCCCACGGCTGCGCGGTGTCTGAGTCCAAAATGCGGGTCGAGCCGCCTTGCCTCGGAGACCGGGAGAATGCACCGTGCGGCCTCGATGCGGTTGTCCTGGATGATCACCGCGCCGTCGTGGAGGGGCGAGTTGGGGAAGAAGATCGAAGTGAGCAGGTCGCGTTCAACGTCGGAGTTGAGGCGCGTGCCCGAGTCCGCGTAATTGCGAAGGCCGGTCGATCGCCCGAAAGCGATGATGCTTCCGATGCGGTTCTCACTCATATCTCGGACGGCAGCGACCACCTCGTCGATGACACGTTCGCGTGCCGAGGTCGGCACGAGCCGGCGCACGATCGGATTGCGACCGAGCAGGAACAGCAAACGACGGATCTCTGGCTGGAAGAGGATGATCAGTGCCAGCACGAACACATCGCTGATTGCGCCGAAAAGCGCCTGCAACGTCGTCAGGCCTAGCATGCGCACGACGACGTCGATGAAATAGATCACCGCCAGCGTGAGCGCGATCTGAACCCCGATCGTCCCCCGGATATACCGATAGAGCAGGTAGACCAGCATTGCCACGATGGCGATGTCGACCAGGTCCCACACGTCGAGCGGAATGAAGCCGATGTTCATGCGACGCTCGGCTGGATGATCGAGGCTTGCGAAAACGGCATCGTCTCCTCCATCACCCTCAGCATCTCGACGGTTGGTCGAACGTCGTGGGTGCGCACGATGCTCGCACCCTGCATCACGGCGACGGCCGTTGCGCCGAGGGATCCAAAGAGGCGCTGGTCGATCGGGGCTTCGGCATCGCCGCGGCTCAAGGTGCGCCCGATCGTCGCCTTCCTCGAAACGCCGATGAGAACGGGGCAGCCAATTGCAAGTAACTCGCCACAGCGCGCGAGCAGTTCGAGGTTCTGAGCAGGCGTCTTACCGAAACCGAATCCGGGGTCTACGACGAGATCCGCGACAGCGGCTTGTCGTGCGACGGCGACAGAACGCAGCAGCGAGTCGATCACCTCGTGCACGATGTCACCATCGGTGCCAGCCTCATGCGGCAGGTCACCGGGCCTCCCCCTCGAGTGCATGAGCACAACGGGTGCCCCTACAGCCGCAGCCTCACGGGCCAGCTCGTCACCGAAGCGAAGCCCGGTGATGTCGTTCACCATGTGCGCTCCAGCGTCGAGGGCCTCTCGAGCCACCTCGGGCTTGTAAGTGTCTACCGACACCACGACCTCGGGGAAGCGCTGCGCGATCGCCGTCACCACGGGAATGACGCGGCGGAGCTCCTCCGACGCCACGACCGCCTCGGCGCCTTCACCATAGGCCGTGCCACGTGGCCGGCTCGACTCGCCTCCCACGTCGATGAAGGTGGCGCCCTCATCGACCATCTCTTCCGTCCGGCGGAGGGCATCGTCGACGGTTGCGTGCCGCCCACCGTCCGAGAATGAGTCCGGGGTGACGTTCAAAATGCCCATCACGCGCGGCCTTCCCGGCGGTACCTCGACGACCAAGCCGCGGCAGTCCAGCCTGAATCGGTTGAGGGGCACGTGCAGGGTGGGCAAAAGAGGAAAGCAGGAAGCTACAACGGCTCGCAGCGCGACGCGTCCTAGACCGATCGCACGCCGTATCCGACTCGGCGGCATCGGGGGGAACCTTATGGGGCGCTCCGTCGGTTCACATCGTACATCATATGGGCCCTGTATGCGCAAGCTTGCTCTGGGATTAGCAGCAGCATCCAAGCCGCACACCGCGGCTGGGCCCGCATACGGTACAGGATCAAGGCTTTTTTCCGCTGGGCGCCAGATTGAGCCCGGACTTCCACGATGGCGCCGACCCCTTCGGGAGCGATCGTCGGTGTCGTCGCATCGATTAGACTGATCGAACCATGTATGTGCCCCGCCAGCAGCGGATGCTGGATCAGTACCTCCAGGAGATCGGGACCATCCCGCTCCTGAAGGCGGACGAGGAGGTTTCCCTCGCCCGCCGCATCAAGGAAGGTGACGAGGAAGCCCTGCATCAACTCGTGAGGGCGAACCTGCGCTTTGTGGTCTCGGTGGCAAAGAAGTACCAGGGCCAGGGACTGACGCTGGCCGATCTGATCAACGAAGGCAATTATGGCCTGATAAAGGCAGCCCAGCGATTCGACGAGACCCGGGGGTTCAAGTTCATCTCGTACGCCGTATGGTGGATTCGCCAGGCAATCCTCCAGGCGCTGGCGGAGCAGAGCAGGGTCGTGCGCCTCCCGCTGAACCGGATCGGCACGATCAGCAAGATTCGCAAGTCCAGCGCCAAGCTGTCGCAGGAGCTCGAGCGAACGCCGAATGTGGACGAGCTCGCGACAGAGCTGTCCATCGATCCCGAGAAGGTCCGCGATGCGCTGAAGCACACGAACAGGCATCTCTCGGTCGATGCGCCGTTCAACGAGGACGACGACAACTCGCTGCTCGATGTCCTCCCGAGTGACGAGGAGGTCTCTCCGGACGAGTTCCTAATGGACGAGAGCCTGAAGATCGATATCGAGCGTGCGCTATCCACGCTCCACGCGCGAGAGGCCGAGATCACCAGGCTCTACTTCGGCATCGGTCGCGAGCACCCTCTCACGCTCGAGGAGATCGGGCAGCGCTTCAACCTGACGCGTGAACGCGTCCGCCAGATCAAGGAGAAGGCGCTGCGCAAGCTTCGCCAGAAGCACCGCCGCGAGGAGCTGCAGATGCATGTAAGCTGAGGGGCTGCGGCGCCTCATCCCGCTTGAGCACTACTCGAGACCGGCCTCCCTAGCGTTGCCCGGCCAGGTTATAGACCATCCGGAGCATCACGAACCGTCCAAGAGAGGCTGTGCGCTCCTCGCGAATGTGGGACCCGGTGCTGACAAAGTTGACGCCCACGTTCTGGTTCAGCAGGTCGCGGCCCTCCAGGCGAAGCTCCGCACGCGTCCGGGGAACGTCCCATGCGAGGTGAGCGCGGAGCAGGAGCACGTCGCTGTCCTGCCCGAATACTTCGGCAGCGTAAAGGTGGTAGTCGACGCCCGTGCCGGCACGCCAGCCCTCTGCAAATCGGTACTCCGCGTTCGCGTTGAAGGACTGGTTGAGGTATGACTGATTGAGGGCCGGGTTCAGCGAGTAGCGGACGTCATTGTAGTTGAGCGACGCGCCGAGACGCACGTCAACAACGTCCTTGTCCATGTTGTCAATCCACAGGCTTACCGACGGTCGCGTGATGTGCGATGTGTTGGCCTCGCCGTTGACGAACTCGACCCCACGGCTGAAGGTCACGCTGGGCCAAAGGTTACCCCGCATGCGTAACGCGCGGATCGGCCGGCCGACGTTCGCCCGAACGTTGAGATTCCAGATGCCGTCCGCGTTGACCACCGTCCTCGACTGTCTCAGATCGTCATCTACGAAGCGCGAGCTCACGATTGCATCCGGTATGTAGTCGAATAGGACGGTCGCAGAGGCGTTCATGGAGGAGAACGCGTCGAAGATGAAGTACTGGGCAAACACGGAGTGCTGATACTGCGGACGCACATCCGGATTGCCGAAATAAACGTTCAGCGGATCTGATGCATTCGCGAAAGGCTGTAGATCCTGCATGGAAGGCTCACGCGTAGACGTTCTGTAGTTCAGGCTCAAGTTTTGATGCTGCGAGAACTGGTAGCGTAGACTCGCCGTCGGCAGCACGCGGAGGAACGTGCGGTCAAGAAGTGCAGCCTGACCGAGCGTCTCACCCTGCAGTCCGGCCTGCTGCACGACAGCTCCGACGCTGAATGTGAGCGGATCGACCGATCTCCGGAAGGTTGCACCGCCCCTGTAGTAGCGGTACGTCCGGTCGAAAGCAAGACTCTGGGGTACGTTAACGACCGGCTGCCCATTGACGAGGTCGAAGGTCGCATAGTCGCGATCCTCGAGCACGGCGCGGTGCTCCACCTCGAACTCGAGCAGTTGCCTTCTGCCAAGCGGTTCGGTGTAGGTCAGCTTCTGGCTGTGGTTGAGGAGGTTCCGGTGCTGATCCTGGATCTGCCGTATCTCCTCCTGACTTAGTACATCCCCGGCCTGAAAGAAGATGGTCGTGGACTCGAGATCGGTGTCGAACTGCTGGTCGTTGACCGAACTCCGGAGCTCTGCGACGACCGTGCGCCCGGGTGCCAGGCGCCGCCGATAGACGAGTTGGGCATCGGCAGAGAGCGTGTTGGATTCCCAATCGTAGCGCCGCAGGTTCTCATTCTGCGTAGTTCCTTCCGGTCGATCCGTTATGCGCGATCGAAACGAGTTCGAGGTGTTTCCACCGAGGCTGGAATTCGCAACCAGTCGGAGGTCGTGCCCCTCGCCGAACTCGTGGCGGGCGTTAATCCGCAGGCGATGACTCCGTTGCTGGTTCTCGACGTCGACGTCGTCCCTGGTGAAGGCGGCGGGCTGGCCTCCCGCGAGCTCGCGGGTCAGTGTTAGGCGATCCTGCTCGCGATCAAGGAAGTACGCTAGGTAGCTCGCCTGCACGCTCGTGGTGCCGATGTCGAGGCCCACGTTCACCCCACCAGACAGGGTTGTGGAGAATCCGTCGGACTGTCCCTGGCTGATCGGTACCATGCTCTGACTCCAGTCTACACGGTCGGGCCCGCCGACAAAGGTCGCATAGTCCCCGTGCTGAAAGCCCTGCTGATTGATGTTATTGACGTTCCCGATGAACGAAATCTGGGTGGCCGGGCTGAAGCGGTTGACACTGCCACGCGTCTCGTAGCGCTGCGGGTCTCCCAGTGCACCGGAAACATTACCGAAGGCGCCTCGGCGGTGATCCTCTCTAAGCTGGAGGTTGATCGTCCGCTCCTGCTCGCCGTCGTCGACGCCCGTGAGCTCGGCTGTTTCCGATCGCTGGTCGTACACCTGGACGCGGTCCACAGCGCCGGCCGGCAGGTTGCGCGTGGCAACGGTCGGGTCGTTGCCGAAGAACTCGCGCCCGTCGACCAGCACCCGCCGCACTACCTCGCCCTGCGCCCGGATCGTGCCGTCGCCGTCGACCTCGATGCCCGGCAGCCTCCGCAGCAGTTCTTCGACATTGGCGTTGGCCGGAACGCGGAAGGCGGAGGCGTTGAAGTCGAGCGTGTCCCGTCGCACGAGTAGGGGGATGTGGTCGGCCGTCACCATGAGCTCTTCGAGCTCTGCAAGCGACTCATGCAGCACTACAGTCCCCGCGTCCAGCGGCCGGTCCGATACGGTAAGGGCGCGCGTATAGGTCTCAAAGCCTATGAACGAAATCTGCAGGACTCGGTCGCCGGCCGGCACCTGTCCGAGGCGAAACCGCCCATCGGGCCGTGTGATGCCGAAGCTGATGAGTGTCGAGTCGGTGTCGAGCACCATCACCGTGGCCCCGCTCAGGCCGACGTCGGTGGTGTCGACAACGACACCGCTAACCTCGAACCGTGCCTGGCCGGTTGCTGCACTTGAAAGGAGCAGAGCCAGAATGCTCGCAGCAAAGATCAAACGAGACATTCTATCACAGAAATTTGAGTTTGTATCTATCGGCGAGGTCGCAGGCCACGGCGCAGACCGGCGGGCACGCCCATATCGCGAAGACGCTCCTCGACGAGATCATCGAACTCTGCGGAGGTCACCGTCCTTCCGTCGGTTGGGGCGCGCAAAAGCTCCAGGTCAGGCGCATCGAGGCTCAGCTCCTGCGCGACATAGCTTCGGCTCCCGCCGTCTTCGGACAGCATCAGTATCAGGCCGGGGAGGTCACCGAAACGTCCGGGACCGACGGGCACCGGGATCTGCGGCGCGAACCAGGCCTCGACGCTGGTGGTGTCGGAGGTCCGAGCGATCGCCTGCATCGTCATGAAGCCCATGAACTCCGCCCGCTCCCCCGTCAGGCGCCACGAGACGTCCGAAAGACTGTCGGAAATGATGAGCGTTCGACCGAAGAAGTCCCGCTGTTCCAGCAACTGCCTCTCGTCACGGTCCACAAAAACCTGGATGTTTTCCTCGCGTCCGCCGAACGAAAACCGCACAAAGTGTTGCCGCTCAGGGAGCTCGAGTTGCTCCTCTTCCTGGGGGACGTCCATCATCAGCGACGTTGAGCCGTCGAACAGCAATTGCCGCCTGGCGCGGTTCTCCGTGGGGGTTCGGTCGCGCATTGACTCCATCTCCGGCGGGAGGTCAATCTCCAGCTGCACACGCTCCTCGTATACGACGGTGCCGTGCTGAGCGACTGCCGAGGATGCCGACACCAAGAGTGCGCCACCCAGAGCAATTCCATAGACGACTAGGGCCAGGTGCGCTGCCATAAGGTTCGATCTAGATCTCATCGAGCTGTA
>JBJHBB010000013.1:0-13225 GCA_050485265.1 Rhodothermales bacterium
GAAGGGCACCTTGCGGTCCTGGGCGTATTTCTCGACATTCTCCTGGTCGATCATGATCAGGCAGGTCAGATATTTGCGCTTGTCGCCGATGACGACGGCATCCGAGATATATGGCGAGAACTTCAACCGGTTCTCGATCTCGGCCGGCGTGATGTTCTTGCCGCCGGCGGTGATGATGATGTCCTTGACGCGGCCGGTGACGAAGAGGAAACCCTCATTGTCGGTTCGGCCGACGTCGCCGGTCAGAAGCCAGCCGTCCTCGGTGACTGTCTCGGCGGTTTTTTCCGGCTTTTTCCAGTAGCCCTTGAAAACGTTGGGTCCGCGATACTGGATCTCGCCACCCTCGCCGATGCGCAACTGATGCGGCCAGGGCCGGGACAGGAAGTCAAGGCCGTCAATGCGCCAATGGCTACCACCAACAGCGAAGGTCGCTTCACGCTCGAGAACGTGCCGGAAGGGCAGCAGACCTTGCTCGCTCGTCGTGGCCTTTTCTCAATCCAGTTCAACGTCGAGGTAGTGGCTGGTACGACTACCGACACGACACCTCAGACCATCGAGCAGGAAGGCTCGTTTGCCTCGATCAACGGTTCCTTTGACTCTATGCATGAGATCGGGCAGGAACTGAACATCGAGATCGACATGGTGCAGGCGAGCATCTTCGATGACCTGTCTGCGGTCTCGGAATACGGCATGGTCTTCCTGAATTGCGCGAGTCAGATTTCCGGCGACACCCGCCGTGCCAACGCAATTTCGTACATGCAGGCCGGTGGCACCCTGTATGCCTCGGATCTGTCTGGTGGTACCGCCAGCGCGCTGATCGACGGCTTCAATACAGGAAGCGGTGGCACTTCTTCGCAGACGATCGAGGCGACCGTGGCCTACGACGGGTTGGCCCAGGCCATCGGCAAGGATGAGGTTACCATCACCTACAATCTCTCGTCGTGGCACCGCATCCAGAAGCTTGACCCGACGGTCCCACATCTGGAGCTCATCCGCGGCACGCGTTCTGGTCAGGACGAGTCGGAGCCGCTCGCCGTAGTAATCGGCGTGGGCGATGGGCAGCTCGTGTTTACCTCGTTCCACAACACGGCCGGTCTTGAGCAGGATCAGCGTGAGGTCCTCCGCTTCATGATCGGTGTGGGTGGTGCCCCGATCGTCAACTAGCGGTTTCGGGTCCGCCTAGGTCTCGCTGCCCGCGCTCCAACAGGGCGTAGGCAGCGATGCCGAAGGCCACCGCCACGTTGAGCGAGGCCTTAGCCCCGTACTGTGGGATTTCGATCGCTCTGTCGCAGGCGTCCAGCACTCGTTGTTGGACGCCTGCTACTTCGTTTCCGACCACCAGCGCGACGGGACGTGCGCCTACGGGGAGGTCATAGATCGGAGTGGGAGAGTCCGTTTGTTCGAGCGCGACGATGAAGAATCCTCGCTCGCGAAGGGCGACGATGGCCTCCAGCGGGTCCGATGAGTGGTTCCAGGGAACGGTTGCCTCAGCGCCCAAAGCTGTTTTTGCGACCGAGGGGTTGTGCGGTGTCGGCGTATAGCCGCAGCAGACAACCCGATCTGCGCGTATAGCGTCTGCTGTGCGAAAGATGGCGCCAACGTTGTACGCCGAGCGTATATCGTCCAGGACAATCGCCAGGGGGTTGCGTGGGAGCGATGTGAGTTCGGACGCGCTCAGTCGCCGAATCTCGATTGGGGAGAGTTTGCGCATGCAGGAGCCGAGGGGCCGGCATGGTCGTTGGAGGATCCCCAATTTCGCAAACGGCACCTCCATGACATTCCGCCTTCTATTCGTCGCGCTCTTGCTAGCACCCATCGGACTAGCCGGATGCGCGATGATCGAGCAGACCCTGGCCCTGCGCCAGGTGAACTTCGCCATCGATGACGTCAATCAGTTACGGCTCGCAGGCGCCAATATTGACAACGTCCAATCGTACGAGCAACTCGGCCCAGCCGCTGCTGCGGGCATCGCCTCAGCGCTGGCGACGGGACGATTGCCGCTCTCGTTCACGATGCACATCGGTGCGGAGAATCCCTCCGAGAACACAGTCGCGGCTCGACTGATGCGGCTCGACTGGACGCTTCTCCTCGACGACACGGAGACGATCAGCGGGTTGTTCGAAGATGAGCGCCTCATCGAGCCGGGAACGCGGGAGACGCTGTCCATGGGAATGCAACTCGACCTCCTCGAGTTCTTCGACCGCAACCTGCCGGCGCTCTTCGACCTCGCTCTTGCCATCGGCGGGCACGGGTCGCAAGAAGTCGCACTTCGAGCGCGCCCCACGGTTACGACCGCGTTCGGACCGATCACGTATCCCGGCTACATCACGATCAGGCACACGGTAGGTAGCTGATCGAATCAGGGTGAGGGTTGCCTGCACGTACCTTTCGTACCGGCGACCCTCACCCAATTCTGCCCCCGCGTGATCATTGCTATTGACGGCCCCGCCGGCTCCGGAAAGAGTACAACGGCCCGAGAAGTGGCTCGCCGCCTGGGCTGGCTTTACCTGGACACCGGCGCTATGTACAGGGCTGCGGCGCTTGCCTTCCTCGAGGCGGAGGCCGCGTTCGAGGACGAGTTCACGGCAGACGTCCTGGGTGATCGTCGGGTAGATCTAGAGCGATCAGAGGACGGATTGCGAGTTTTCCTCGGTGGGGAGGACGTCACACGGAAGATCCGCGATTCGCGAGTGAGCGCCGCGGCCAGTAGGGTCAGCGCACTACCATCGGTGCGCAGCCAACTCGTAGAAGAACAGCGCCGCGTCGCTCAGAAGTGGCGTGAGTTGGGCGGTGTCGTTGTCGAGGGCAGAGACATCGGTACTGTAGTCTTTCCGGATGCCGAGGTGAAGGTGTTCCTGATCGCAGATGTCGAGGAAAGGGCGAAACGCCGATTTCGCGAGCTGCACGACGCTGGTGAGGACGTCTCACTTGATGACGTGGTAGCTGACATCCGCGACAGAGATTCGCGAGACACGGAACGAGAATTATCACCCCTCAAGAAGGCGGAGGACGCCATCGAGGTCGATACCACGGCTCTTACCCAAGAAGAGCAGATTCAGCGTGTCATCGAATTCATCGAAACCCGGCGTAACGGCGTCGATTGAGTTTCGCGCCGCAAGGTGGGCAGTCCTAACTTAACCGGCTACCCCATTTAGGCCCGCCGGCGAACCCTCGAGAGATGCGTCCGGTGGGGATGTATCACCAGACATACGACGTGCTTGATCTCTCTCGAGTCGCCAAGATGCCAGCCAGCATCGACGCGGCGAGAGCACGCCTTCTAAACTAATTCCATGGCTGAAGAGCAGAAGAAGCAGACCAGCGAAGAGTCGGTAGACACCCCGGCCGCGGTCGAAGAGGTTGAAAACGCGAACTCGGGCGACGGCGCCGATCAGGAGCCTACCGAGGACAGCGTTGTTGAGAAGGTGACAGAGACCGCCGGCGCCGTGGCGTCCGCCGTCGCTGGAGCAGCCGAGACCGTCGCGAAGACCGTAAAGGAGACGGTCGAGACCGTCGCCGAGAGTGTCGAGGCGAGTGCAGCGACCGAAACCGAGCAGACGTCCGACGCCGAGGCTGAGGCTGAAGTGGCCGAAGTCGCGGAACGCCTCCAGGGATCCAGCGAGACCATCGATCCAGACGCCCCTGTGGCCGTCGCCGATGCCGATGACCTCCAGACCTCCGAGGGCACACTCGGGTACGACGGCAAGATTCAGGGCCGCGTCATTACGCTGGCCGAGCTGAAGGACTACGAGAACCGCCGCGATCCCGACGAGCCAGAGATCAAGGACGAGAACTTCCTGTTGCTCATCGAAGAGTCGATGAGTCAGGTGACTGAGGGCGAGATCGTCTCCGGACGCGTCGTCTCGGTCGGTCAGAAGGAGATTCTCATCGACTTCGGCTTTAAGAGTACGGGTACCGTCTCGAAGAACGAGTTTGACGAGGAGCTTGCCGTCGGAGATGAGGTGGAGATCTTCCTGGAGCGGAAGGAAGACCGCCATGGTCAGCCCGTCATCTCAAAGGAGAAGGCCGAGACTGTCCGCCGCTGGCAGACCATCGAGGACGCGTTCGAGAATGAGGGCGTGCTCGAGGGCACTATCGTTCGCCGTATCAAGGGCGGTATGATCGTGGACCTTCTCGGCGCCGAGGCCTTCCTTCCCGGAAGCCAGGTCGACGTCCGTCCGGTGCGCGACTTCGATGCGTACCTGAACAAGACGATGGAGTTCAAGGTCGTCAAGATCAACCCGACCAACGGCAACGTGGTCGTCAGCCACAAGGCGCTCGTCGAGAAGGACCTGATGGCCCAGCGCGAGCAGATTCTCGACACGATGGAGGTCGGGCAGATCCTCGAGGGCCAGGTCAAGAACATCGTCGACTTCGGTGTATTCATCGATCTTGGCGGCGTCGACGGACTTCTCCACATCACCGATCTCTCGTGGGGCCGCGTGGGCCACCCGAGCGAGGTGGTCGAGCTCGACCAGAAGCTCAACGTGGTCGTCCTCAACTACGAGAAGGAGCGCCAGCGCATCTCGCTCGGCCTCAAGCAGCTGCTCTCGCATCCCTGGGAGAACATTGCCGAGAAGTACGCTGAAGGTCAGGTCGTTCAGGGCCGCGTTGTCTCGATCACCGACTACGGTGCATTTGTCGAACTCGAGAAAGGCATCGAGGGTCTGGTCCACATCTCCGAGATGAGCCACACCGAGCACATCAAGCACCCCACCCAGAAGGTGCAGCTCGGCCAGATCGTGGATGTCAAGCTGCTCAACATCGACACGGAGGAGAAGAAGATCTCCCTCGGGATGAAGCAGCTCGAGCCCGATCCGTGGGAAGGACTCGTCGAGAGATTCTCTGTCGGCCAGACGACCAACGGCACGGTGCGCAACATCACCAGCTTCGGTGCCTTCGTCGAACTGGAGCCCGGCATAGACGGCCTGGTACACGTGTCCGACCTCTCGTGGACGAAGCGCGTCAAGCACCCGTCCGAAGTGGTCAAGAAGGGTCAGGAGCTCGAGGTGATGGTGCTCGACATCGACATTGCACAGCGCCGCCTGTCACTCGGCCACAAGCAGGTCCAGACCGATCCGTGGCAGCAGTACGCCACGGCGTACGCGGAGGACACGGACACTACGGCGACGGTCGCGGAGATCACCGCCGAGGGAATCCGGGTTGAGCTTCCCCTTGAGGCGCCGGGCTTCATCCCGGCCAGCCAGCTTGAGCGTGGCTCGGTCAACGCCTATACCGAGGGTGAGGAGCTTGCCCTGCGAGTGATTCGCCTCGACAAGCAGGAGCGCGACATCATCCTGTCAGAGACGGCCCGACGCCGGGCTGCAGAGCGGGCCGAGAAGTTCGCCGAGCGTGCTCAGAAGACGGCCGAGAAGCAGGAAGAGCGGAAGGCGGTTCAGGAGTTCTCCTCCAAGTCCCGCGGCCCCGCCACTCTGGGTGAGCTCACCGGTCTGGAAGCCCTCAAGGCCAAGATGGAGGCCCAGGAAGCCGACGCTGAAGAAGCGACTCAGGCTGAGCCCGAAGAGGCCGACGCACCGGCAGCAAAGAAGGCCGATGAAGCCGAGTCCGCAACTGAGGAACCGGCCGCTGACGCGCCTGAGGATGAAGCCGTCGAGGCTGAGGAAGAAGAGAAGTAGTCCTCGCTCATCTGCTAGCGTATAAAGGGGCGGTTGCCGAAAGGCGGCCGCCCCTTCACTGTGTCTTCATTTGGCTGTGCTACAATAGCGCTCTAGGTTAATGTCAAACCACTCTATAGGTAACTCAAATGAGATACATGCGATCATACCCGTACACAAGCATTCTAGTAATACTGCTAATCACGTGGCTTTCAGCGTGTGCCACCCATCAGACAGACCAGGACAAATCATTGGCTCTTGCTACGCTCACAGATAGCGGAATATCCTTGATAGCCGAGGAGGGCATGCTTGCGTCCCTATTCAACGGCTGGACCGCCAGTATCACTGTAGAGTCAGAAGATCTTGCATCGGAATACCGTGTCACGGAAGCAGTAGAGTACACACCGCTGCTTGAGAGCTTCGATATCCAGCGGATCGGAGAGCTAATCTATCTGGTGGCTCGCGGAAGCATCCCCGGCGTAGCCGAGTGTTATTCGGTCGCGCGCCCGCTTCGTGTGGTCCAAGGGGATTATGCAGGACCCCTTGATGCTACCGGCCCGTTCGCTTCGAGCCCGACTCATCAGTGCACGAGCATGAATGGCTGTGAAGGTTGTGACTTCGTGGAAAGTGGGGGCAGCATAACCGGCTGTGAGTGTGTCATTGGTCAGGATCGGCCGAACGCTTGGTGCCAGCATCAGATTTCGTCAGGTGGTGACAATGGGGGACTCCCGTACGAGCCGGGTGGCTGAGGCCAGGGGCAAGTAAAGGCGTCGATCTTCGTCGCCGGATCGATTTCATGGAGCAAGCCGTTTGACGTGGTGCGCTTCATCAGGCATCATCTTGAGAATGGGCAAACCAATTAAAGATCCGGAACAGGAATCGCGCCTCCGCGCCAAGCTCGGTGCCGATCGCTACCGTGTGATGCGCGAGGGTGGCACCGAGCACGCCTTCACCGGAGCGTATGTCGACGAGAAGCGGCGCGGCGTATACCGTTGTGCGGCCTGCCACTCCGAGTTGTTCACGTCTGAGGAGAAATACGACTCTCGCTCGGGATGGCCGTCATTCTTCGATGCCGTGGATGGGCGGATCGAGACACGAGAGGACAACAGCCTGGGAATGCGTCGAATCGAAGCGCTATGCGCTCAATGTGGTTCGCATCTCGGACACGTCTTCCCGGACGGTCCGCAGCCCACAGGACTTCGCTACTGCATCAACTCTATCGCGCTAGATCTGGACAC
Organism: Rhodothermales bacterium; assembly: GCA_050485265.1. Taxonomy (GTDB): domain Bacteria; phylum Bacteroidota; class Rhodothermia; order Rhodothermales; family JANQRZ01; genus JBJHBB01. Next base: position 6,851 of record JBJHBB010000013.1, read on the forward strand.
TGACGAGGATCCAGACGCACTCCCGAAAGCTCACGCCGATACGGATTCACGAACCTGATCCGGTGGGAGCCGTTGAAGCCAAGGTCTAAGCCGAATAGACCATGGACGTTCGCGCAATCGGCCGCTGGGTCGTCACCAACAGGGAGGTCGCATTCGACCTCGTTCGGATCTACCTCGGACTCGGTCTGGTTGTGCGGGGATTTGTGTTCGGGACCAATCCGGCTGCCTACTACGGCCTCGTCGATATGGCTAACCCGGCCTTCGGCGTTATGGTGATCGCTCACTTCGTGGCCATCGCCCATATCGCGGGCGGATTGTTACTGATGGTCGGTCTTCTGACTCGAATCGCGGCGCTCGTCCAGATTCCTATCCTGTTCGTGGCCGTCTTCTTTGTTCACGCCGGGGAGGGACTCGTCGGACCGACGCAGGGGCTCGAGTTTGCGGCGCTCGTGCTGGTTTTGCTGGTTGCCTATGCCATCTACGGCGCCGGCCCGCTCTCACTAGATCACCACTTTCTCGCCGCACGACTGAAGGGACGTGACATCGATGAAGATGTGCTCACCATTCGTCGTACGGCCGAGATTCGTGCACGGGAGGAGGCGGCAGACCGACCGCCAGTACCGATCGAGCAGGAGGATCCGATGCGGCCCTGTACGCACGGCCGATCCAGACGACATCCCCGAGTAGCAGTCGAGCGGGAGTTTAGCTTCGGCCGAAGGCTTCGCTTCATCACTGGTACCACCTCGATGCCTAGCCGGGTCGTGTTCCGGTGCCTGGACTGCGGTGGCGTGGCGGAAATCTCGACACACCCCGAAGACTTGAACTACTACCGCTACCACGAGGACAAGCCGGCCGCGGCGGGGAGTTCGACAGTGTAGTTAGAAACGCTATGACTGGGTGAAGTAGGATCTGTAGAAATTGCCAGCCTCTGGGCGTCCCCAGGCCTCGTAGAGCCTGATCAGTTGACTTGCGGATTCTGACGTTTGCGGCGCATAGAACGGATTAGCCGCAGATCGCGGTGCAAATATGGCCAGGCTCTTGAGGAGGCTCCGCTCGGCCTCGTCGTGGGCCCCCAGGGCGACGAGAATAGAACCCCGGCGGAGGTAGGCAAAGCCAAGGCGCTCGTGATCTGGGGCCAGCCGAGCCTCAAGAATCGCCACGGCTGAATTCACTACCAAGAGCGCTTCATTGAAGTCGCGAGAGGCCTCGAGGAGGGCTGCGCGCTCGACGTCAACGGCAGCCGTGAGAACGTGCGATGGTCCGAACGTCCCCTCGATGCGTTCGCGTGCAAGCTGCAGCTCGGTGGTGGCCTCCGCTAGACGCCGTTGCTCGCGCAGCAGAGCGCTCAAGCGCTGTCGCTTCACGGCTGCTGGAGCGAACGATGGGCCGTGAACTCGCTCGTCGATACGAATGGACTCCCGAAGTAGTGGCTCTGCCGCTGTTAGGTCCCCTCGGCGGAAGGCTACTTCTGCCAGTCCGGATAACACAGGACCGAGTTCGGGATGCGCCGAATCGAGCGACTCGAAAACCCCACGAGCACTCTCGAAGACGCTCTCAGCCTCGGCGTACCTACCCAGCCTGTGGACAGTGTCACCGAGATAGCGCATGGTGACAGCAGCTTCCACCGACTCCGTCCCAACGTCTCTAGCCTGTATGAAAAGCGCCTGGCGATAAAGCTCTTCAGCTGCCTCATAGTCCCGTCGAGCGTTGTATACGTGACCGACGTGAAGCAGTCGCGAGGTGGATACCGAAGCCCCAGATGCGGTGGCGGTGCGAAGTCCAGCCACCAGTAAGTCGAAGTGTGCAAGGGCCTCCTCATGTCTACCTAGAATCTGAAGCACGGTGGCTAGCACGAACCGCGTGTCGTCGATCTCCGGGGAATTCGGGGGAAGGTTTGTCTCCCTTATCTCCAGCGCGCGCGACAGTGCTGCCAGAGCGTTCTCGTAGCTGCCCAGGTTCTGGTATACGGTGCCGATGGTGTGGAGCAGGCCTGCCTGAACCTCCGGTTGAGCCTGGAGCGCCTCAATTCTTTCCATCCCACGGGTCAGTAGCTCACCTGCTGTAACGGCCTCGCCGCGAGATTCGAGCGGGTTGGCGCCGCTGAATAACTGGACGAGGAATCCGCTGGTCTGCTCGGCCTTATCGCGCTCTTGAGCGGCGCGCTGAGCCTGTTCCGCCGCCTCAGTTGCCTGCCAGGCCATACCAAGGACGCCCAGCACCAGCGTGATTGCGATGGCCAGACTGCCCGCAACCGCCAACCGATTTCGCTTCACGAACCGCGAAAGTCGATATCTGACGTCCGGTGGACGAGCAACGATCGGCTTTCCGCTGAGATACCTGCGGATGTCATCGGCGAGAGCGGTAGCAGAGTGGTACCGCTGATCTGGCTCCTTGGCGAGTGCTTTCAGAACGATGGTGTCCAGATCACCCCGAAGGCGTCCTGCGTTGAGACCGACTCGTTCAAGTCTATCTGCCGACTCGTGAGGTGTCCGGCCGTCTGCCCTCTGTCGTTCGAGGACATCGCTGGGACGGGGCGGTGGAGTCTGGGTCACCGTCCGATCACGTTCGGAGGCGCTCAGCCCTGCTATGTCAAAAGGAGGTCGTCCGGTTAGTAGTACGAAAAGCAGAACACCTAGCGAATAGATGTCCGTGGCGGTGGTTAGCAGCTCCCCGCGTAGTTGCTCGGGGCTTGCAAAGCCCGGGGTGAGCTGACGCTGGTCAGTCCGAGTGAGACGATCCGTTTCGGGGATGTCCGGATTCAGCAGTCGCGCAATTCCGAAATCGACGAGCTTTACTACCCCGTCCTCGGTGACCAATGCGTGCGCCGGCTTGATGTCTCGGTGAACGACCAGATTTCTGTGCGCGTACTGAACAGCCTCGCATACCACGCAGAAGAGCTCGAGCCTCTCGTTCAGACTTAGCCCGCGCTCCTGGCAGTACGTGTCGATCGCCTCACCGCGGACGTACTCCATCACGAGGAACGACCAACCACCGTCGAGAACATCGGCATCGAAGAGCCTCGCGATGTTGGGATGGTCCAGGCGGGCGAGGATTTGCGCCTCGCTTTCGAACATCTGTGCTGCGCCGGACTCACGGGGCCGTCTGACCAACTTCAGCGCCACTTCCTTGTCGAAGGCACCATCGGCTCGCCGGGCCAGATATACCGAGCCCATTCCGCCGCGTCCGATTTCGCGGATGATCTGGTATCTGCCAATGGAGCGGCCGGGTGAGTCGTCCGGCGGATACTGGAGCAGCGGCTGCAGCACGGGCGCCGCGAATCCTGCGACGTTGTCGCCCAGATAGCTCTCCGCCTCGTCCATCAAGCCTAGAAGGGAGCGGACTTCGTCCGCGAGAGCTTCGTCAGTGCCGCATGCGTCTAAGATGTAGGCAACACGATTGTCTGGCGGCTCTTCGAGGGCTTCTGTCAGAATCTGATCAATGCGGCGCCAGCGGTCCTGCGTCATGGCGGGGGCTCTGCTCGAGCACGGTGGGAGGTTTTCAGATAGATCGAAGGATGCGTCGAGCGCGGGCCATCGCTACTCCACCGACCGCATTTCCGCAAAGAGCCAGAGTCGAGCCCGCTGCCAGTCTCGTTTGATGGTCCGCTCCGAGGTACCCTTCACCTGGGCGATCTCCTCCACGGTCAGGCCCCCGAAGAACTTCAACTCTACGAGATCCGCCAGGCGGCGGTCCTTCGCGGTGAGGCGTCGGAGTGCTTCGTCTAGGGCCAGCAAATCGCTCGACCGGTCATCTGCTCCGATCTGAACTCGATCCAGGGTGACCCGGGCTGGAGCGCCACCACGCTTGGCAGCCGCGTTGCGCCGGGCGTGGTCCACGGCTATGAATCGCATGGCCCTGGCCGCTACGGCGTAGAAATGCCCTCGATCCACCCAGGCGATATTCCGCGAGCTCGATAGCCGCTCGAACGCCTCATGCACCAGCGCCGTGGTGTCCAGCGTCAGTCCCGACCGATTCGCGCGGAGCTGCCGGCGTGCCAGTGCGTGCAGTTCGTCGTACACGAGGTCGAAGACCTCGCCGAGTGCGGCCGGCTCGCCCGCACTTGCCGCGTGGAGGTAGGTGGTGATACCGGTTGATGCCCGCATGCAGGAATCTAGCCGCTGGCAGCCAGGTGTCAACCCACGTAGCTACAAAATCTTAAGGACACATGACAAGCTGCGCCAGAGGTGGCTATGCAGGTTGGCGAGTCGGCTGCATGTCCCGGTTCGCGACGTAATCACGTGTCGCCAATGAAAAAAATTGGGGACATGGCCCGCAGTCAGGCTTCGTTGCGAAAGGGTAGGTGGAGCCTCTGCAACCGAGGAGCCCTCCTCTCACCCAACCGGTCATCGAAATGGCTCACCATCCCGTTCAACTCAGGACCACCAGGATTTTTCGGTGGCATGGTATGCCGCCTATCGGCATTGTCGTGACGTGTTGCCTTGTATGGACATTCATATCAGGTAGCGCCTTCGCACAGGATCAAAGTCTTCGTACCGCGATCTCTCACATCGAATCGCAGACCAAGGCCCTAAGCCTCGATCATGCCGATCTGCAAGGGCTTGAGCTCGTTGGTCATCACGTAAGCACGCCTACGGGTATTGCTCACTACTACTTCCTCCAGCACGCGGGAGGCATCCCCCTTCATCAGGGCGTGGTGAGTGTAGCCATCGACCGGCGCGGCGATGTTGTCCATCAGACGAGCCGCGCCCACCCCAACCTCGGCGCAGTAGTCAGCCGCCAGTTGGCAGGTCTGGACGCGGAGCAGGCCATCCGTGCGGCAGCCGTGGAGGTGGGTTTGGCGCCCACGGCTCCTTTGACGCGCCTTCGGTCCGAAGAGACCGAATCGGCCGCGTTCAGACGGGCCGAGGTGTTCTCGCGAGGCGGTATAGCGTCGGAGGATATAAAGGCTCGGCTCGCGTACGTGCGCGACGACGCTGGAGAAGTCATCCTGTCGTGGCTGGTCGAGATTTACCAGCTCGACGCGCAGCACTACTGGTCCGTGGCGGTCGACGCATCATCCGGACAAATCGTCCGCGTCGAGGACCTCGTCGTTCATGATCATTGGGGTGACGATTCGATGATTGGCCGCGCGCCCTGGGTGCGTAGCGCGCAGCAGCCGTCACTCCTGGAGGCCGCGACCCAGGGATTCAGAATGGCCTTCCCGTGGTCATTCAGCGGAGTGGCCGACGGGTCGAGCTACAGGGTATACGGACCGCTGATCGAAAGCCCGATCCATACCGATCCCGCGCCTCCCTCAGATGGCCGCGTTCTCATTGCCGAGCCTGCGCATCCGGTGGCCTCTCCATTCGGATGGCATGACACGAATGGAGCTCCGGGGCCCGAGTTCACCATCACGCGGGGCAACAACGTCCACGCGTACTCAGACCACAACAACAGTGGTACGCCCGACATCGGCGGCGAGCCGGACGGCGGGCCGGGCCTGACGTTTGACTTCCCGATGGACCTGACGCAGCACCCGCACACGTACCGCGACGCCGCTGTCGCCAACCTGTTCTACTGGAACAACATCGTGCACGACATCACCTATGTCTACGGGTTCGACGAGGCGGCGGGGAACTTTCAGGTCAACAATTACGGGCGCGGCGGGCTTGGAAACGACGACGTCCGCGCCGAGGCACAGGATGGGGGAGGGATCAATAACGCCAACTTCTTCACGCCCGTTGATGGGCAGCGACCGCGGATGCAGATGTACCTGTGGAACACCGCGGATCCCTTTCTCGACGGCGACCTCGACGCCGGGATCATCGCCCACGAGTATGCCCACGGAATTTCGTTCCGACTCACCGGCGGCCCGGCTGTTCTCTGCTTGTCTAATCAAGAGCAGATGGGTGAGGGATGGAGCGACTACTACGGTCTGGTCTACATGGACCACAATGTGGAGACGCGCGGCATCGCGACGTACGCTCTGAATCAGCCGGTCTCGGGCCAGGGCATCCGGCCGGCGCCGTACACCCGCGACATGTCGATCAACGCCTATACGTACGACGACATCAAGACCCTCTCGATCCCTCACGGGGTCGGGTTCGTCTGGGCTACAATGTTGTGGGACATGACCCGCGATCTAGTCGATCTCTACGGGTTCAACCCCGACGTCTATGCGCCATGGCACACCGGCGGTAACAACATGGCGATCCAACTTGTGACTGAGGGGATGAAGCTCCAGCCGTGCAACCCCGGGTTCGTGGACGGCCGTGACGCGATCCTGGCGGCCGAGCAGGCGCTTACTGGCGGAGAGAATCAGTGCACGATCTGGGAATCGTTTGCGCGGCGCGGCCTCGGTTACAGTGCCGACCAGGGCTCCTCAGCCAGCCGTGCCGATGGCACGGAGGCCTTCGACATGCCGCCATCCTGCAT
>JBJHBB010000014.1:0-9426 GCA_050485265.1 Rhodothermales bacterium
GGGCAAGGTCGTGGGGATGGACGCCCTCCATCTGGAGCGCGACGATCCCACCCTCGGCGGGCTGCCCTTCCGGTGGACCGATAAGTCGAATGCCGTCGATACTGGAAACCTGGTCCACAGCGCGTGCTCCCCACTGCCTCTCGAACTTCGCTACGGCGTGCATTCCTTCATGCTCGCCGAAGGTCAGCGACGACAGAAAGTCACAGGCGGCCGCGAGGCCGATCGCACCGGCCGCGTTGGGCGTGCCGGCCTCGAACCGGGCGTAGCCACGGAGGTAATCCGACGAATCCATCGCGGCGCGCTCGATCATTCCCCCACCAGTCTGGTAGGGCGCCATCGCGTCGAGCAGGTCCGGACGAGCCACGAGTGCTCCAATCCCGGTCGGGCCGAGCATCTTGTGGCCGGAGAAGCCGAGGGCATCGCATCCCAACTCTTCGAAATCGACCGGTCGGGTTGGGACGGACTGGGCGCCATCGAGAACGGTCAGCGCGTCCACCGCCTTTGCTGCCTTGAAGACCTCGCGGACGGGGTTCTCGATCCCCAGGACATTCGATACATGCGTCATTGCAACGACTCGCGTCGCAGAGCCGATCGCGGCGAGCGTGCGGTCTACGTCGACAGTGCCGTCCGAACGAAGTGGCATCTGTACCAACGTTGCATCCGTGCGGCGAGTCAGCTCCTGCCACGGCAACATGTTGGAGTGATGCTCCTGTGCGCTCACCAGGACCTCGTCGCCGGGACCGAGTCGCTCCTCACCCCAAGCGCGAGCCACCAGGTTCATGGCTTCCGTCGTTCCACGCGTGAACACCACGTGGTCGGGACCCACGCCCACGAACCGGCCGACGGTTGCTCGCGCCTCCTCGTACAGGTCCGTAGCTCGCGAACTCAGTTCGTAGACCCCGCGGTGGACGGGCGCATTCTCCTCCAGATAAAACCGCGCAATGCGGTCGACGACGGCACGCGGTTTCAGCGTAGTCGCCGCCGAGTCGAGGTAGCACAGCCGCTCGCCATCCGGCCCGCACAGCGCCGGCACCTCATCGGTGGTCAGGGGGATGGAGGGCATGGGCGATCGGCAGCAGGGTGATTGACTTGCTAGGTCACCCGATCATTTCGCTACAAGAACCCGAGGACGATCTTGGCCTCATCAGACATATAGTCCGGATGATAGGGCGGTTCGAAGGTCAGGTCGAGCTTGACCGTGTTCACGTCTGGCAGGTAATTGATCTTCTCCTCAACCTCGGCGGGCAGCGACTCCGCGACAGGGCAGTTGGGCGACGTAAGCGTCATGCGGACGTAGACGTTGTTCTCCTCGTCGACGTCGAGTTGATAAATCAGGCCCAGATCCCAGATTGGCACCGGAATCTCCGGGTCGTAGATACCCTTGAGGACCTGCACGACCTGCGAGGCCAGGGGTCCAAACTCCTGATCGCGGTCCAGTGGGGAGGGGAGGGGGTCGAAGGCGGAGCTCATTTTATTGGATCATCGAGTCTCACCGTCGCTGCGCCGAAAGCACCAGCCGCTCCTCGATGAGGTTGTCGAGATAACCGCGGACGGCCTCGTTCGGAAGCTGGTCCACGATGTCGCGGGCGAAGGCGTACAGAAGAAGGCTCTTCGCGGTGACCTCGTCAAGACCACGGCTGCGTAGGTAGAAGACGTGCTCGGGCTCGAGTTCGCCGGTGGTCGATCCGTGCGAGCACTTCACGTCGTCCGCGTAGATCTCCAGCTCAGGCTTGGAGTAGTGGTGCGCATCCTCGGAAAGGACCACGCCCTGGCTGGACTGATAAGCGTTCGTTTGCTGACTGTCGCGACGAACGAACACCTTGCCGTTGAAGACGCCGGTCGAGCGCTCATCGACAATCCCCCGATAAAGCTCGTTCGAGTAGCAGCCCGCCGAGGCGTGGTCGATCAAGGTGTGGTTGTCGACGTGCTGATCACCCGCAAGGATGTATAGACCGTAGAGGTGAGTCTCGCAATTCGGGGCGGACGGGCGGGCCATCATGTTGTTGCGCACGAGTCCGCCACCCAGCGTGTAGGTGTGTGCAGCAAAGTGGCTCTCACCGGTCTGCACGACCTGCGTCGAGTCCACTCGATGCGCATTTGCGCTCTCGGCCTGCATCTTCACCAGGTTGATTCGCGCCGCGCGGTCCACCTGAATCTCGCTGACGGAGTTGGTGAAGATCGCAGCTCCGCCTCGGTCGTGGTACGTCTCGATGACGACGGCCTCGCTGTTCTCCCCGAAGAAATACGAGCTACGGGGATGGATCATCCGCGGACGGTCGGTCAGGGCGACGTGCGCGATCTGCAGCGGACGCTGCAGCGTCACTCCTCGTGGCACTCGGATGACAAGGACGTCGTCGAACAGCGCAGTGTTTAGCGCGATAAACGGATCCTCGTCGAGATCGACCATCTGACCCACGTGGTCACGCGCTTCGGCGTCATCGTCGAAGGTCATCGCCCCGAGCGATGCGATTTCGACGCCTTTGCTGAGACCGCTGAGGTCGGAGAGGTCGGCCCGGTACTTCCCGTTGACGACCACGAGGAGGTCGGCGTCCAGGCCCGGTAGGCGGAAGTCGTCACCACGCAGTGCGACACCGTTCGACGACGGGGCATCGATGAGCGCGAAGTCCTCGCGCAATGTCTTGGCGACCGGGGTGTACTTCCATGCCTCGGTCTTCTTGCTCGGAATGCCCTGTCGGTCGAAAGCACGGATGGCGTCTTCGCGCAGGGAGCCTAGCGGGTCGTCCGGGTGAGCGGAACGCCGGTCGGCAAACGCGGCCCGGATTTTCGTGGCGATGTCCCTGGTCGGTGCCTGAGTCTCAATCATCATCTATGTAGCGGCGCCCGCAGGCGCAGTGCAGAATTGTGGCGGACGGGGGGGGCAGCGCCTACGCGGCGACGGTCGCGACGTTGTCGTTCGCGTGCTCGCGGATCCAGTCGTAGCCCTTCTCCTCGAGTTCGGCAGCCAGCTCGGGACCGCCGGAACGGACGATTCGCCCGTCCATGAGGATGTGGACGAAATCCGGCTGGATGAAGTTGAGTAGCCGTTGATAGTGTGTGATCAGGACGAACGAGCGGTCGGCGCTGCGGAGCTTGTTGACGCCCGCCGAGACGACCTTGAGCGCGTCGATGTCCAGGCCGGAGTCGGTCTCGTCGAGGATGGCCAGGCGGGGGTCGAGCATCGCAAGCTGGAAGATCTCGGCACGCTTCTTCTCGCCGCCGGAGAATCCCTCGTTGACGGAGCGTCGAGTGAGGTTCGGATCGAGGTCCACGAACTCGGCCTTCTCCCGGAGGAGGGCCATGAACTCCGAGACAGCCATCGGCTCTTCCTTCCGGTGCTCGCGGATCGAGTTCACCGCCGTACGGAGGAACTGAATCGTGCTCACACCCGGCAACTCGACGGGATACTGGAAGGCGAGAAAGACGCCGTCGCGCGCCCGCTCCTCTGGATCCATGTCGAGCAGGTCCTCACCCTCATAGAGCACCTCACCGTCGGTCACCTCGTACTCGTCGCGGCCGGCGAGGACGTGTGCGAGGGTACTCTTGCCGGACCCGTTCGGTCCCATGATGGCATGTACCTCACCGGGATTAACGGTGAGGTTTACACCTCTCAGGATTTCGTGGTCTTCGACCGAGGCGTGGAGGTTCTTGATTTCGAGCATGTCGTGTGTAAACGCGTTTCGTGACAGCGTGGGTGAATGGAGGAATGGACGAGGGCACGCAGCCCCAGCCTTCCATTCCTCCACGCTTAGCCGACCGAGCCTTCAAGCTGGATCGAGAGCAGTTTCTGAGCCTCGACGGCGAACTCCATCGGGAGCTTCGCGAGGATCTCCTTGGCGTAGCCGTTGACGATTAGGTTGAGGGCGTCCTGCTCCGAGATGCCGCGGCTCTGGCAGTAGAACATCTGCTCCTCGCCAACCTTCGACGTGGTGGCCTCGTGTTCGACCTTGCCGGTGGCGTTGTGGATCTCGATATAGGGGAAGGTGTGGGCGCCGCACTTGTCACCCAGAAGCAGCGAGTCGCACTGCGAGAAGTTGCGGGCGTGCTCGGCGGCAGGGCCGACCCGAACGAGGCCGCGGTAGGAGTTGTTCGATGTTCCGGCCGAGATCCCCTTCGAGATGATGGTGCTCTTGGTGCGCTTGCCGAGGTGGATCATCTTCGTGCCCGTATCGGCCTGCTGCGCGCCCTTTGTGAATGCCACCGAGTAGAACTCGCCTACAGAGTCGTCACCCTTCAGGATGCACGAGGGATACTTCCAGGTGATGGCGGAGCCGGTCTCCACCTGGGTCCAGGAGATCTTGGAGCGCTTGCCCTCGCAGAGGCCGCGCTTGGTTACGAAGTTGAACACGCCGCCCTTCCCCGAATCATCCCCTGGGTACCAGTTCTGGACGGTGGAATACTTGACCTCGGCGTCGTCGAGAGCGAGGATCTCCACCACGGCCGCGTGCAACTGGTTCTCATCGCGCATCGGGGCCGTGCAGCCCTCGAGGTAGGAAACGTATGAGCCCTTCTCGGCGACGATCAGCGTGCGTTCGAACTGGCCTGTTCCGGCCTCATTGATGCGGAAGTAAGTCGAGAGCTCCATCGGGCAGCGAACACCCTCGGGGATGTAGCAGAACGACCCGTCCGAGAAGACGGCCGCGTTCATCGCTGCATAGAAGTTGTCTGTGTGGGGGACCACCCGGCCGAGGTACTTCTTGATGAGCTCGGGGTGATTCTGGATGGCCTCGCCCATGGAGCAGAAGATGATGCCCTGCTTGGCCAGCTCCTCGCGGAACGTGGTGGCCACGCTCACGGAGTCCATCACCACGTCCATGGCGACGGGCTTGATGCCGACCAGGCGCTCCTGCTCCATGGTCGAAATGCCCAGCTTGCGGAAGGTGTCCAGCAGCTCCGGGTCGACTTCGTCCAGGCTGTTGTACTTCGGCTTGTCCTTGGGCGCCGCGTAGTAAGAGAGCGACTGAAAGTCCGGCATCTCGTACTGCAGATGCGCCCAGCGCGGATAAACCTCGTCGGTGTTGGCCAGCAGCGTTTCAAGGTGACGGAAGGCGCGCAGGCGCCACTCGAGCATCCACTCCGGCTCGTTCTTCTTGGCCGAGATCAGGCGGACGGTGTCCTCGGTCAGGCCGGGAGGGGCCTTGTCCACCTCAATGTCCGTGGTGAAGCCGTACTTGTAGCCGCCTTCCTCTTTCTCGAGATCCGCGACGAGGTCGTGTTCGGTATATACTGGCATCCGTTTGAATCGCTTGCAAAGGGCGGGACACGCGGGGGGCTGCTGTGGAAACCCGCTCGCGCGATGGCTGTACCGCTCGCCGGTGCGGGGGATTCCCCGACACGGTTAAGTTCTATCCAAGCCCCCGCGGGGCCAACCCCACTATGACGGAGACCCGAGGAATCACGATCACCGGTAGCGCGATCGGGCGTATTCGCGCGATCGCCGAGCGCGATGCGATCGACCCGGAGACGACCTTTCTGCGCGTCGCAGTCGTCCCGGGGGGATGCTCCGGCCTGAGCTATGAGCTCGGTTGGGACACGGTCGCGGCGGAATCCGACGAGCGCCTCGACGCCGACGGATTCGCCGTTCTACTGGACCGGCGCAGCTTCCTCTACCTGGAAGGGACTACCCTGGACTTCACCGACGGACTCGACGGACGCGGGTTTCACTTCCACAATCCCCAGGCCTCGCGCACCTGCGCATGCGGCGAGTCGTTTTCGCTGTAGCAATCGCGTGGCACAGATGGCCGAAAAAAGACAACCCCGCCAGCCTTACGGGGCTGGCGGGGCTCCTGCTTACAGGGGTAGCCTTACGGGGCTACCATCATTTTCAGTCGCTAAAACGATCTGCCGCGAGAGCTAGTTTCTGGCCGCGACGTGTTCAACTCTGATTCACAGGAACAAGGCGGCGCGTCGCCGCACCGCTCAATTTGAGCGTTCCCAACGCACACGGTCACCTGGGACGATGCCATGCGTGTCGGTGAAGCCCGCTGCCGTTTCGATCACATACCGTGCCGGCGCTTCGGAGGAGTGTGATTCGCTCGAAAACGGTCGCGTGTACTTTGCAGTGTTAATGACTGTTGAGTCAGGACTTACAAAGGTGATGTCGAGCGCGGTCGGGGTGTTCGCCATCCAGAAACTCTGAATCTGAGTCCGCGGCATCAGAAAGAGCATTCCCCAGCGGTTCGGCAGATGTCGTCGACCCATGAGACCGCGGGTGATCGCTGCTTCCGTTTCGGCGATTTCGATCGCGATGGTGACCAGATCTCCGTCACCCGGTCGATAAAAGGTCAGCGAGCCGTCTTCACGATACTCCATGGATTCCTCGTCTACCGGTTGCGACGGATCGGAGGTAGTGGCATCACCACACGCTGCCGCAAGCATGGCTATTGAGACGAGTGCAAGCGTAATTCGCACGTGTTCCAGTGTTGGGTCAATTGGTGTCAGCAGGGTCGGGGAGTAGACGGGCTGTGACGGCGTCAGCGACCGCGGCGCCCTCGGTTGTTAGCCGGAGGACGCTTCCTCGGAGGCGAGCAAGGCCGGCGGCCTCCAGATCGGCGATTGCATCCATCCTGGTGCTGAGAAGGTCCACACCGAAACGCTGCTCCAGTTCATCAAGGTCGAGCCCGTCAGTCGGCAGTCGCAGTTTGAGCATAACGTGCTCGTCGGCAAGGGAATCTAGCCCGAGCGTTTCGCGATAGTCGATCGGCAGGTGCTTCTGCTGGAGAAGCGCCACATAGCGTCGCAGGTTTCTAACGTTCGACCAGCGCGTGGCGTATGTCCCGCTTCGCCACCACAAGCTGTGAGCGCTAGGTCCAAAGCCGATGTAGTTGCCGTGCGCCCAGTAGTTCAGGTTGTGCCGGCTTCGCGCACCGGGACGAGCGAAGTTGGAGATCTCGTAGTGCTCGAAACCCGCTTCGGAGAGCAGACCAATCGTAGTGAGAAAGCGGTTGCGAATCGTTTCGTCATCGTCGGGTTCGACCATTCCTCGCTCGACCTGCTTCGCGAGTGGCGTGCGTTCCTCGATCGTCAGACCGTAGGTCGAAATGTGGTCGACGCCCGACTCGATGGCTTGCTCGATGTTGAATAGCCACGCGTCCCGCGACTGTCCTGGCACCCCGAAGATGAGGTCTATCGAGACGTGCTCGAATCCTGCGCCCATGCATTGCTCGATCGCGCGGTGGGCCTTGGACGCGTCGTGGACCCGTCCCATGAAGCGCAAATCCTCATTGTGAAACGACTGAATTCCCAGCGACAGGCGGTTGATTCCGAGTCCGCGCAGTCCGCTCAGGTACTCATCGGTGACGTTTTCGGGATTCAACTCAAAGCCGAGCTCGGCCACCTGGCGGCAGTCGAAGTGTTCGTAGACCGACCCCAGAAGCTGCGCCACCGCTTCCAGCGACAGCATCGATGGAGTGCCCCCGCCGAAGTAGATCGTGCGGACGGGCTCCTGAGCACCGTACTGTCGGCCATAGCTCTCGATTTCGACCTGCATCGCTCGCACGAACGGCGTGTGATTCTTCTCCGTGGTGACGAAGTAGAAGTCACAGTAGACGCAACGCTGCGTGCAGAAAGGGACGTGCAGGTAGATACCGGCCATCCGATCGACCGTGCGGCCGGGAGCGTGAATACCGCCTGAGCGGAACCTAGAATATGACGCCGACGCGGGCCGGGATCGCTATCGCGGCGCGCTGCTGGCCAATCACTAGCGAGGGATTTATCTCGACATAAAGTGAGGACTCCCTGAGCGGGATCACCCAACCCATCCCTCCGTGGACGGCGGGTCCGCCCTCGGCCGGAGCATCGCCCAGAGCGGCGAAGTAACCGATGCCGCCGAGCAAGTACCTCGCTTGCCCGAGCGCCGGGAAAGTGAGAATCCCTGAGACCTGCGGATTGAAGACCCACAGCGCCCCCTCCCGTCCACTCAGCACAAAACCGATGATGCCGGCATCGGCGGCCATCGAGAAGTCCGCATTGATTGGGAACGACGCCCTGCCGCGCAACCCCAGTCCGAGGCCATCACGCACCACGCGCGGGTTGCCGATAAACAGCACGCCCTCGAAACCACCCCCAAACCGCGGCTGTAATTCGGAGGCTTGCGCCGTAGCGCGAGGGGCGGAGATGAAAGGAAGCAGTGCGACCAGGGCAACCAGTGGGAGCAGGCGAAGCGTCATGGAGCGAGGGGGATCAGGAGGGGCGCAACAAGCTGCGCGGGCGTCACGGAGGGATGTCGCCAGGTTCGGCTCAAAAGTTACTTGCAAGTCCACCGGTTGAATGAGAGCCAATCACGGCTATCGTAACATAGAGATGTGGTCAGCGTATCAACGGCGGTCATCCCGCACCAGCCATGGGCTTTTTCGAGTTTGTCTGGCTCTTCTCGCTAACGGTCTTGCTGCCGCTGGCCATCGTGAAGATCACGACCGATTACAAGCGTCAACGGCTCGAGATGAGGCGAGCCGAGCAGGGCCAGCAGGCCGGCCTCACAATTGGGGAGCTAAAACAAATGCTCCGCGAGGTCGCCGAGGAGGCCAATCAGCCGCTCGTTGAGCGTATGGGTCGCCTGGAAAACGGCCTCGTCGAGGACTTGCGGCATCCAGCGGCTGATCCCGAGATCGCCGAGCGGACGGTTGGTCGGCAGCGTACGTCGTGAGACATGCCCGCACCCGACCACGACGACGATTTCTGGAAAGAGTTGGCCGACCGTCCATGGCGCAGGGTAAAATGGCGCCAGGTCGATGACATCGAAGGGCGCACCTGCGCCGCGTACGACAGGCCCCTTCACCGCAGTGGCACCTACTACCTCAGGCCTGCCTACACCGATGGCGAGATTTGGCTCTGCCAGCAGGCCTACGACGAAATGACCCGGCGGACGAAAGCGCAGAGGGCAACGAGGAGCTACCGTACCGACGAATCTCGCGAATGACGCTCTACATCAGGACGGAAAACGACGGCAGCGACGGTCCTGATGGGGGAACGTCGCTCGTGTTCCACGGCGGGCGATCGGTCGCCGACTCGAAAGCTGGGGCACCTCCTCGCTCCGCTGCCGCGTGCTCGCCGTCTCCTGCGCTTTTGGTGCAGGTGACGGGCGAACGTGTATGGTCGCGCTCGAGCGGAGATCGGTCGGGGACATGGGAACTGGGTGATGGATGCACACGTGCCGATCAAGCATCGCGCCGCAGTCGGTTGGGCCGCATTTCAGCGTTCTGCCGTAACCGGGCCGGGCAGATTCGTGCCCTGTGATCGGCAGATTTGTACCTATGTCCCTTAAAACGTCACCCGCCCAGGTTGATGAGATTCGCTCGCGATACGAGACTATCCGGGAGCGAATAGCGACTGCCTGCGGTAGAGTGGGGAGGGACCCGGCAGGTGTTCGCATCATCGCGGTAACGAAGACCTTCTCCGCCGAAACAGTGGCAGCGGCGATCGGGGCAGGCC
>JBJHBB010000014.1:9436-12788 GCA_050485265.1 Rhodothermales bacterium
CGCTGGCACCTCGTGGGATCACTCCAGCGGAACAAGGCGAAGACCGTCGCCGAGATCGCCGATGAGTTTCACGCTCTCGACACTATCCGCCTGGCCCGAGAGCTCGACAAGCGGGCCCATGCGCGTGGGCGCGTGCTGCCGTGCTATGTACAGGTCAATGTCTCTGGCGAGGAGACCAAGTCTGGCGTTCCACCTGAGGCTGCCCACGACTTCCTCGACGGGTTGGAGGAATTCTCTGGCCTTCGGGTTGTCGGTCTCATGACGCTGGCCTCCCCGGCAGACCACGACGAGGACCTCGAGCGCCTCGTGCGGCCGGAGCTCCGGACATTGGCCAGGCTCGCCCGTGACTACGACGAGCTGAGGAGGTCTCACACGCCCGAAAAGCTGCGCCTCTCGATGGGCATGAGCGGGGACTTTGAGGTGGCCGTCGAGGAAGGTGCAACCGACGTTAGGTTGGGAACGCTCCTTTTCGGCGCGCGTGAGGCTTAGCCCCATTAACGCGCGATTCTGGATTACCTTCACGACATGCTAGCGCTTGCCGTTTCTGCGATTCTTGCTCTCGGCGCGCTCGCGATCCTGACGATCGTTTACAGGTCGCGTGCAGCCGGCGCCACGCTGTCTGCCGACAGCGCCGAAACCCGCTCGCGAGAGCTCGTCAATGGGCTCTCGGTCAACATCGCCGCCCTGAAGACGCAGATTGACGGACTGAAGCAGCCGCAGGCTGCGATCGAGACTCCCTCCCCACGAGACTCCGACCATCCCCAATGAAGCTGACTCCGCTCGATATCCGCAAGCACGAATTCGGCAAGCGCATGCGGGGATACGACCCCGAGGAGGTCCGCCCCTTCTTGGAGATGCTGTCTCAGCAGTGGGAGGAACTGCAGGATGAACTGCGTCATGCGCGAGAGCGGGTGCGGGACATCGAGAACAAAGTCGCCCATTACGAGAAGGTGGAGGTTGCGCTGCAAGAAGCACTCGAGGCGGCAAAGAGCAGCGCTCAACGGACGCAAGCCCACGCCGAAGAGCGTGCGCGCCTGATCATCGAAGAGGCGGAACTGAAGGCCGAGCAGATCTTGCGCGAGGCTGATCAGGACCGCTTCAAGCTGCGGCAGGACGTCAGCAAGCTCACGCACCGGCACGCCGAGGTGACGGCGCGCCTGCGCCACTTCCTGATGGCGGAGTTGGAGGTGTTGGCTCAGCACGAGGACGAGCGCCCAATAGGCTTCATGAAGCTCATCCCCGCTCGCGACAAGGAGGCCGCAGATGCACGCGAGCTTTCCCGAACAGAATCGGTGGAGCCGGCGTCCGCCGAAGCGCGTGCGCAACCCGTGCCATCGCCGATCGATGTGGATGAAGCCGACCAGCGAGAGGCAGAGGAGTCCTACCAATACTCACGGCAGGCCGTGGCAGGTGGCACCACGTATGCGGACATCTACGCTCGCGCCGCCGATCGTGACCGAGACGAGCCCGAGCAGGCTCAGGACGACCAGCAGGCCACGTCAGCGGAGGAGGAAGAGCCTGCATGGACGCTCAGATCCCTCGTTTCGGATGAGCAGAAAGAGGAACCGGCCGAGGAGCCGCGCATGCGCTCCAGCGAGCGCGACCACATCCAGCGGATCCTCGAAGACCTCGACTAGAACGGCGCGATGATCGCGGATCCCGCCACGCAGCTTCGGATGGTCGCGGAGGCTGCAGACTTCATCAGGTCGAAATTTGCGCAGAAGCCGGCTGCGGGATTGATCCTGGGGACGGGCCTGGGCCAGTTGGCGGAGGCCATCGAGGTCGAGGTTGCTCTTGAGTATGGGGACATTCCGCACTTTCCCCTTTCCACCGTCGAGAGTCATCACGGCAAACTCTTGATAGGTCGCCTCGAGGGACTGCCCGTCGTGGCGATGCAGGGTCGTTTTCATCTGTACGAGGGCTACTCACCTCTCGAAGTGACCTTCCCTGTGCGGGTCATGGCCGAAATGGGGATTGACCGCCTGCTCATCTCGAACGCGGCGGGCGGGATGAACCCGCAGTACCGCAAGGCGGACCTTATGCTGCTCACGGACCACATCAACCTTCAGGGAGACAACCCCCTTACAGGTCCGAACGTCGACACGTGGGGTCCGCGATTCCCGGACATGAGTGAGCCGTACGATCGCGAGTTGCGCACGATAGCAGCGAACGCGGCACTACAGCGGGGCATACGCCTCCAGGAGGGCGTGTACGCCGCTGTCGTTGGACCCAATCTTGAGACCCGCGCCGAGTACCGTTTCCTTCGCACGATCGGGGCAGATGCCGTGGGGATGAGCACGGTCCCCGAGGTAATCGTCGCTCGCCACATGGGGGTCGCTTGCATGGCCATCTCGGTGATAACCGATGAGTGCTTCCCGGATGCGCTCGAGCCGGTCAGTCTCGAGGACGTTCTCGCGGCGGCTGCGGAGGCTGAGCCCTCGCTCACGCGGATCATGCGCGACGTGGCTGCGGCGCTGGCCTGACTTGTAGATGTCAACGCGCTAGAATGAACGAGGCCTCGCCTCCACCTGGGAAGCGAGGCCTTCGCCTGAAGCACGCATTACTCAGGGGAGGAGCACGCCGTCGATCACGTGAATCACTCCGTTACGAGCGAGGATGTCTGGTGCCGTGATCTGAGCCTGGTCGACATTGATCATCCCGTTGCCCGAGACGGAGATCGAGGCTCCGTTGAGGGTCACCAGCGAGCGCGGGCGCGGACCGGCCGGCAGCACCGAGTTGGCCGTCCGGCGTCCCGGCACCACGTGGTAAAGGAGAATTCCTGCGAGAACTTCGGTCTCAAAGGTCTCGCAGATGTTGCCCGCGTTGAGGCCGAGGTCACCGAATGCATTGTTGTCCGGCGCGAAGACCGTCAGTTGCCGATTGCTCGACACGGCACCAACGAGGTTCGTGCATGACAGAGCCGCCACCAGCGTCGAGAAATCGGGGTTGCCGACGGCGATGTCAGCGATCGTCCCACCATACTGGCCAGCGGCGGTTTCCGGCGCGAGGTCAGCTTCGGACATCGAGGGCGTCTGCGCGGCGTCGCAGCCGGCGACAACTAGAAGGACCGCCAGGCCGGCGGTGTACAGGAGGGGCAGGGAGCGTGACATGGAAGTTGGAAATTGGTTAGGAAAGGCCCGTCAGGTCTTCAGGCGGCGGTCGGGGTGCAGCCGAGAGTCCAACGCCTGCGTATCCTCGACCGCGCCAGGCAGCCTGAGAGTCAATCGCTTACCCGTCTACTTGTCTTTAGTGACTATTCCTAAGTCAGATGTAATGAGTGTGGCCGGGCGATCACGTGCGGAGCCAGGCTGAATAACCAACGCTAGCAAGCCGAATTGAGAGCAGGATGGAA
>JBJHBB010000015.1:0-12592 GCA_050485265.1 Rhodothermales bacterium
AACCTCACGGGCGGTCTCGTCTCGAACGTCGAGGCCGCCGTGCTGCTCGAGGGGGCACCAGACGACGGTCCACTTCGTGACGCCTGGCGGACCGCCGAGGCCTATTGGGCTCACGAGGCCTCCGGGCTCTGGACGCCGATCGCCGCCGAGCAGAGCGAGGAGCAGTTCGACCGCGGACTCCTCGCCGCGATCCGCGTCGAGGTTGCACGCAACCCCGTCTTCCTCACCATCTCGTCAGGCCGTGCCAACCGCGTGACCGATCTGACCCCGAGCGGTATCTGGGTGGAAACCGAAGCCTCCACCGCGAAGGGCCGACCGGCACAGCACATCCCCGCCTGGATGTTCCAGCTCGCGTTCGACCACCTGGAGGCGCACGGCACGCTCACGAACTCCTACCTGCTCGCGTCGGACGGGCTGAACGTGAAGCGATCCTCCGCCGTGTGCGCGATCTTGGCCAGGCTCCCCTGGGTCGAAGTGACCAGTCGCCACCCGGTGGAGCTCGCACGACGGCATGCCAACGCGTGACGTCCGACTCGGGTGCCGCTGACGAACGGGCCGCAAGCGCCGGCGCGTGGGTATCTCGGGCCATCGGTCCGGGGCCCGATTCGGAGTGCGAGCGACCGTCGCGCCGCTCGGGCAGGGTCAGCTCGTCCCACCAGCACCCCAACGAACCGAGTTCTTGGCGCTCTTTCACCGGCGGCCTCGTGCCCCCCACGAGCCGATCGACCGCCCGCCGCCTACGGAGGCAGGTACGAAATGCCGGGCCACTCACCTGGGCTCGGCCCCAGCCAGGGCGAGCCCCTAGCCTGGGCGGTCTCTACGCGGGTCTGGGAGGCCGAGGGTGAGTCAGCTTGTCGCGTATTACAACGAGGAACCGGTCGAGGTCAAGGGCAAGGTCGAGATCCACCAGCTGCCGATGTCGTCCGCTTCCGGGACGCGATCTGTCGACGGTGCGCTACGACCAGCGCTGGTGTACGTCCGAGTGACCAGCGAGGCTGGACCATTCCTCGTCCCGTTCGGCGACTACGACGAGTGGTCCCTACGTGACCGCTACAACGAAGCGATCCGGATCATGAACACCCTCGGCGCGTCAACGATCACCTGTGAGACCTTCGGCGAACGCACCGTTCGGCGCCGATTCGGTATGCGCGCTCTCGGTAGAGGCGCTGAGGTGACCCAGCAACGGATCGAGAACAGCGGATTCGACTTCCATCACGACGGCGCCGGGAGCGCACCACGAGACCCGCGACCGCTGCGCTGGCCAGACGAGCCGGGCTTCGCGGCCGCCGTCAGTAGTGTCCTCGACAACGGCGCAAACAGTGTGGTCATCAACATCAAGAGCAACCGCACGCACGCGGTTGATGGCACCCTCGGAGTCCAACTGAAGAAGGTCGGCTTCGACCTCGGTGGCGGAACAGAGCGCTCCGGGGCGACGAGCCTGCACATCCGCGCCAGCTTCCCACAAGCCCGCAAGGGTTGGAGGTAGATCACCGGGCGGGTCTCCCACACCTTCAGCGCCCACGCGTGGTCGGCATGGCCCAGCGGGGCACTACCTCCGTGACTCGCTCAACGTAACCGTGAGTCTGTGCGTCTGGGGGTTGGCGGCCTCGGAGGTGCCCACCGCGCACAACAACGTGGCGTATTGGCCGAGGCCCCAGGGCTGGCCGCGGTCAGCCAAGGATCGCGGCCGACAGCCTCATCCAGATGGCATCGCAGGCGCCGCAGCCCCACCGAGTGGCGATGACCCCGTTGTGGCTGCGCCCGAACAGCGTGCATCTCGCGGCTCCAGTCGCAACGGCGGCGTGTATGTCCTAAGGTCGCGGCTACGAGGCCTTCAAGGCCGAACGTGGGCAAGCCCGGTGTGAACGGCGACCCGCGTGCAGGGCGGGATGTGAGCCAGCCGAGCACGGTGACGAGACCCGGATCGCTCATGCATGCCTGCCACAAGGTTCCATTCCGCACCCAGCTGAAGGCTGAGTTGGCGCTACGCAGTATCCGCCGTCGCAACGCAGTACTTGGACGCAAATGCCCAACCGGGACCTACCTGTGTCCGACATGCAAGTCCTGGCACTTGACGTCGAAGTCGCCTTCGCAGAAGCCGCCCTGGTCACGGAGGTCCGCGGCTTAAGTCCTGGTCCGGCAACCGCTGTAGATGAGGCCCAAGGCGCTGGCCGGGGCCTTGTGGCAGCCTGCCCCCGGAGGTTGCCTCGGCTCTCCGGGCATGCGCCGGATTCGCACAACTGATGCGGGGTGTCCGGACGCGCTCGGGACGTGGGCCGCTCGCTCGCTGGCTCGTGCGGCGCTACCGCCTCGCCCTCTACTACATCGCCGTGATGATGCTCGGGCGCCGCGCACACCACCCCCGCGCATAGCTGCGACCGGGGTGAAGCACGAAGTAGGGGCGCTACTGAGGGTGCGGTTGAACTAGCCTCCCCCTCCTCGTGACCCAATCAAGGCAGAGTCGCCACCATGACACGATGGGAAGCGGCCATCGATACGCCGCTCGCTTTCCGTGAGGGCGGACTGCTTTCAAGCCACGCGACCGAAGCTGTCGGCATCGAGTTCGACGGGTGCAGGTACGTCTGGCATGACGGCGCCCGCGACGGTGAGCGGCCCTGCTGGCCGGTTGTCACGGTCATGGTGTCCGGAATGGCCGATACATCTATCGTCGAGAACGGCATCAGTCGTTTGCTCTCCGCGCTCTCGTTCCGTTACGACCTGCCGATGGCCATTGACTCGACGGCTGGAACGGGGTGGAAGAAAGAGTTCGACCGTCCTTTCATCGGTCAGCCCGGTTTCGGCACACGACAGCTCGAGTCGGCTCCGCAGCGGGTCGAGGTGCCTGAGGATGACCGCCTGCGCCTCACGCTTGCTCTGGCACGCGAGGCGCGGTCGGCGCGAAGTCCGGCGTACCGGTTCCTGGCCTACTACAACGCCCTCGACGCCGCCTTCGATGATGACCAGGACGCGCGAACTCGGTTCATCGCGAAGCAGCTGCGCGAAGCCGAGGTGCCGAGCAATGTCGATAGCACGACATTCGAGTGGAGCCGTTACCTCCGTGAGGTTCTGCGGAATGCCGTTGCACATGCGATCCGTCCTGAGGGGCGGCCGATGCTTGACCCTGACGCGACCAGTGATCGCCGTGCCCTGACAGCCGGAGCAAGCCACCTAGCCGGGCTCGTTCGGTCACGCGTTGCGACTCGTTGGCCTGACCCTGTTCGCGTGCACCCATCCCGCTGATCTATGTACACGGCGCCCGGCACCGTTGGAGGAACACCAAGAACCGTCGACACGCCCACGGCCGATTCTCCTATAGCGGTCAAGCGGCTTTGGGCACTGCTTCTGGATGGTGGGTGATGGCGTCGCGGAGCTCGGTGAAGACCTCGCGGGCGATGTAGCGTTTGATGCGCCGCAGCGTGTCGAGGTCGGCCTTGTCGCTGCCGGTGCGTTTGCGGACGTAGGCGCGGGTGCGTTGGTCGCCGTTGGCGAGCCGGTTGACCGCGATCATGTGCAGCGCGGCATTGGCGTCGCGGTCCCCGCCTCGGTTGAGTCGGTGGCGCTTGCGTGGACCCGATGAGGCCTCGAGCGGTGAGCTGCCGGTCAGCGCGGCGAACGATCCTTCCGAGCGCAGACGTTCGGGGTTGTCCCCGGCGGTGACCAGCAGGGTCGCGGCGGTGTGGGTGCCGATCCCGTGGCGGGCGACCAGCCGGGGAGCGGTGGCCTGCACCAGGTGGTCGAGCTGCCGGTCGAGCTGTTTGATCTCGGCGTCGAGGTCGAGGAAGCGTCGGGCGAGGATCTTGAGGGCGTGCTTGGTGGTGGCCAGCAGCGAGTCGGCCTGCCGATCGGGCCGGAACTTCGCGGCGACCACGACGCGTTTGCGGGTGGTCAGATCCCGCAGCTGGTCGCGCAGCCCGTCGGGGGCGGTGGCGATCAGCGCGTGGATCTGGTTGGACGCCTGCCCTTGCGCGATGACCGCGGAACGGCGGGTCAGCCGCAGGATCCGGATCTTCTCGACGTTGCCGTCCTGGGTCTTCGGGATCGCGGTGGCCTCGCCGGAGAGCACCTTGCGGGCGGCCGACTCGGCGTCGATGGTGTCGGACTTGCCCTTGGTGCGGCGGGTGCGCCGATCGGGCCGGTCGACCTCCACCATGACCAGGCCGTGGGCGGTCAGCCATCGGCACAGCCCCGCGCCGTGCGAGCCGGTCCCTTCGATCCCGACTCGGTCGACCGTGCCCAGCTCGCTGGCCCAGGCCAGCAACTCGGCATAGCCCGCGGAGGTCGTGGGGATCTCGATCGCGTCGAGCAAGCGGCCGAGCTGGTCCAGCGCGACCGCAACGTGGATGTCCTTGTGGGTGTCGACACCGACCGTGACGAACACCTCGTCCTCTGGCATGGTGGCCATGTGACGTCTCCTGTCTCCGATTGCAGGGACGGCACCGCGAGGTCGGGTCTTCGGACAGCACTGCGATGAGACTCGTGACGGTCAGTCGCCTATCAGGTCACGGAGTCCCGGCCTCGCTGCGCCTCACGAGAGCCGGACCACCGGCCGACGGATCGGCTACAAGACACGTGGTCCAGTGATTTCGCGAGTCAGACCGGTGGTCGGCTCCCGGACCACCACCCTTCCACGGACAGCGGCCACTGTCAGCATCGCAGTGACTTCGTGTGGGCGCGACCCTGGCGAACGTCGCCCAAAGCTCCATGGTGTCGCACCACTCAGGCATGCTCCTCACTCCTCGTAGGAGCGATGTCATGCCGTCGGAGTTCTGGGCAGCGATTCTGGGTGCGCTCGCCGCTGGCGGCGTTGGCTATCTGGCGCAGCGGGCATCGACACGGCGTGCCCGGCGATCCGAGCTCCTATGTGAAGATGTTGCGGCGCTCATCCGCTGGGTAGAAGGACACCTCCATGAGCTCGGTCAGGGTCGCGGCCCATTCCAGCTGAGCGCCGGTGCGCGGATGGCTTCTGACATTCAGCGCCAAGCGGTTGCGGCGGGGAGCAGGGACTTGCGCGCTGCTCGCCGACTTGGCCGACATGCAAACGAGCTCATCGATCTCGACAACCAGGTTTGGCTATTCACCTCCATTGGCGTCGAGCTGAAGATGGACGGACCGGATGCAATTCGAGGACAGCATCATCTCCTCCGCATGTTCCGGCGAACTGTCTACGGGTACGAACACTGGCTCAGGCGACGCCTGTCCCTTTTCGGGTCGAGAGGGATGCATGACACGGACGGCCCGTTCGACTATCCCGCGATGGAGAGCAACCCCGAGTGACCAGATGGCGGCTCCGCTGCACCATCGTCGAAGGTGGCGGCGCAATCACTGGTTCGAAGCCGTGATGATGGGCGGGTGCGGTCAGGGTCGGTTCGCGCATAGCTGCCAGGCAGGTGAAGCGCCGGATCCGGTGACGAAGGTCGAGTTCGCTACGGGGGATCAGCGCGACAGCAGTGCGGCCCGGTTGCTTGCCCGTTCGAGTTCCGCGTTCGGGAAGTCGATGTCGCGCCGCTCGGTGAACAGCGTCCAGTACACCGCGTTGATGATCTCTGCCACGGGTGCGTAGCGACGCACGATGGCCTCGGCTGCGGGAGGAAGGCCACCGGGCCCTCGACCCGATGCGTGAGCCACGATGAAGGCGTCGCGTGCGCGGGGACGGGTGATATCCGTGAGTTCGGTCACGAGGAAGTTCACGAACTTCGTCACTGTGTAGGCGGGATCGTGACGAAGGTGCTGGTCGAGGAAGCGCCGCTCGCCGTCGTCCAGAGCGAAGTCGGAAGCGGACGCCAGTCCGAAGTCGGTCACCAACACCCGCCGTCCATCGGTGAGCAGGTTGGCCAGATGTGAATCGAAGTGGAACAACCCATGCTGGTTCATCCACACCACCGGGGCGAGCAGCGTCTCGTCGACCATCTCGATCGCCTCGACGGCAGCAGCCCCGCCCGCGGCGACGCAATCACGAAGCCACGTGTCGAGCCGATGCGGCTGATACTCGAGGAACAGCACCAGCGCCGTGGTCGACGCACGGATGGCCGCCAGCCGGTGCGCGACTCCCTCGGCGCCGTGCCAGTAGGCCACTGCCTCGTCAGGGTCGGCGTGCTCGGGTTCTGCCGGTGGAGGTTCGCCCGGCAACAGCCGCCAGTGGTAGAGCAGCGGGAACCCGGCCGCGTCCCCGTCGAGGACCCACCTCGTCGTTCGCTCCAGCGCTTCGAGCTCTCGCCAGGCGTTGATCCCGGGCGACCCCACGTTGTACTGACAGTAGGCCGGCAGCCCGAAGAGGTTGGCCGTTGATCGAAGGTTGGCTGGGCGCGTCTCCACCGCTGTCAACGAGACTGCCTTCACGAACACGGTGGTTCCGTCCACGACCAGCCGGAGGGTCCTTCCCCCGATGCCGGTGCCGACCTCGCTGGCGGTCCGCAGGAGCGCGACCAGCTCGGCGTCGTCGAGATCCTTCAGGCGGGCATGCACCCGCGACCACGTCGAGCCGCGCTCGGCGCCCGCCATCTCATCCATGCGACCTCACGTCACGTTCGCGCCCATGGTCGCAGACCCCGCACCCGCGGACCGGCGGCCTGCTTCACCTGCCCTCATATCCATCACGGTCTGGCGCACCCGCACGAGACCGTGATTCTGCGCGCGGTCGCTCCGGTCGCCCGCAGCACATAACGCTCAGCGAGGACCCTCCTCGAGGACGTCGTGGATCGCCGGCTCTCAGACAGTCCCACAGCGTCCCACGCCGCACTCCGCCAGATTCGTCCCATCGAAAGGCGTCACGATCGATGCGTCGGTGGGACACTGCGCGTCCGCAAAGGCTTCTGTGGTGGAGCTGGCATAGGTTGCAGAGGAAAAGGTTCCAAGAGTGTTGAGATTCGACCTTCACGTCCTGGGATGGTTCGCGTTCGAAGAGCTCTGCCGGACGATTTGCCGTGAGGAGTGGAATCAGCCGATCGAGACGTACGCCCGCGGGCCTGACGGGGGTAGAGACGGCTTCCTCTACGGGACATGGGACAGCGGCGGTGTCTCGACACCGGCGATCCTCCAGTGCAAGCATGTGGGCGACCCGAACCGCCACCTACGTCACTCTGACCTTGCACAAGAGATCGCGAAGGTGCAGCGGCATGTTGAGGCAGGGCAGTGCCAGAGGTACGTGCTGATGACCAACGCTCAGGTGACGGGAGCCGCATCCGAGCAGATCCAGGCCGCCTTCAGTGCCTGTGGTGTGCAGGAAACCATCCTTCAGGGTTATGAGGCCATTTGCGAACTTCTAACCGTGAATAAGTCATTGCGAGGACTGGTTCCGCGCCTTTATGGGCTAGGAGACCTAACCGAGATCCTGGACGAGCGTCACTATGCGCAGGCAGAGTCAATCCTCGCAACAATGCACGATGACTTGGCCAAGCTGGTCCCCGTCGACGCGCACCGAGCTACCTACCGCGCCCTTCGAGACGAACACTTCGCACTGCTCCTGGGACGTCCGGGATCGGGGAAGTCATCAATCGCTGCCAGCCTCGCCATTAGCGCGATGGACCACTTTGACGCTCGCCCCATCAAGCTCGAGACAATCAGCGAGCTTGGCGAACGATGGAACCCCAGGGACCCGAACCAGTTCTTCTGGCTCGATGACGGCTTCGGCTCAACCCAGTACGAACACTCCTACTCCGAAGCCTGGAACCGGGCGACAAGATCGATCGAAGCCGCGCTTCGGAACGGGGCGCGGCTGATCGTCACCTCGCGTGACTACATCTTCGCTGCCGCACGTCGAGACCTGAAGGGCAGCTCGTTCCCCCTCCTGGACGAGGCAAGGGTCGTGATTGAGGTCGAATCCTTCAGTCGAGAGGAACGAGAGCAGATCCTCTACAACCACCTGCGGCTCGGGCGCCAGGATGAGGAGTGGCTTCGACAGCTGAAACCCGCCGACTTGGAGGCGGCCGCATCGCACGACAGCTTCTTACCCGAACTTGCCCGGCGCCTCGCGGACCCGATGTTCACGCAAGACATGCGTGTCGTGGATCGCACCAGCTTGCTGCGCTTCTTTCAACGTCCTCTCGAGCTCCTTCTCGAAGTACTCGTGAACCTGGATCGGCCTTCGCGTGCAGCTCTGGGGCTCGTACACCTCCGGAGCAACCACCTCCCGAGCCCTTATGTAGAAGGTCCGGGGGACGCTGCCTTCCTCCGCAGAGTTGGGGTGACGGTAGGCGAGGCTCTCGCTGCGCTGCCCTCGCTTGAGGGCAGCTTCCTAAGGCTCGCGAGCGCGAGAGGAACACGCTGGTGGCAGTTTCAGCATCCCACCTTCACTGATGTCTATGAGCGGTGGCTCGCAAGCGAGCCCGAACTACTGGCCGAGTATGTTGCCAGCGCCGACACCAAGGACCTTCTGAGAACCATCACCTGCGGAGATGTCGGCCTCGAAGGTGCCATCGTGGTCCCCGAGTCCTTGTATGACGATGTCGCTCAACGCATCATCGACTTCCGGCCCGGCCCGCTCGGGGCAGACGCCTACTTCTGGCGATCACAACTCGACAACTTCCTGGCCCGAAGGTGTGATGAGGGGTTCTTGAGCAGATTCATTCAGCACTCGCCTGAGACCGTGCGGCGCACGTTCAACGTCGGCCTGTTTCTCAGTGCACACACGTCCGAACGCGACTTGGCAAGGCGGCTGCTAGACGTTGGCCTTGCGACGGAGGTCGACCGCCGGACTCTTGTCGAGAACTTGACGGCCTATGCGGTCGAAGGGCTCGACGGCTCCTTTCTCGATGACGAACAGTGGCTCCAGTTCTTCACCGCTGAAGAGATCGAGGAACTCGACTACGAAGTGCTGGAGAACATTGGGTCACTGGCAGATGCCCTCGACGACCACCTGCGCGAGTCAGGCGGCGACGTAGAAACAGCGGAAGCGTCACTACGCGGCTACGAGGCTCGCTACCCCCAGCACGAGGCGCTTGCGTCCGCGCGAAAGACCATTCAGCACGTCACGGACTACGAACCAGACGCTGAGACGATCGATGCCTGGGCCGCTAAAGCGGCTGAAGAATCGGAAGTTGGAGGAGTGAAGAACGAGTCGGTGACTGCTCCGCCGGAGTTCACTTGGGAAGGTCGAAGCGTCTTCGAGGATCTTGCCTCATGGGACGTGTGAAACCCGACTGGTGTATGCAGGGCTTGGGCCTGCCTACTACCCGGCACCTCAGATGCCGCCCGGTCACCGGTCTACGGGCGAGGCGGCTGCGCGTTACACGACGCCGCTCGAGACCGTGACTCTGCGCGAGCGGCGAGTCCGCCGAATCCGCCCGCAACCCGACCGGAACCACCGCTACGACTCTCCGTCCCCAAGGTCAGCTAAGGCGGGGAGATTCATCCACTGCGGAAACCAGCCGCGGACTGGCGAAGGAGGCACCGTCGCGGCTGACGCCCAACGAGTAGGCACGTAGAACCGCATCAGCTCGCCCCCGCCGGGCAGGCTGGCGCCTGTCACCGACTCGAACCGGGCGGACTCATCCCGCTCCGGGACACGAAGCTTCAGGGCCAGGCTGCGGTCGTCAGCGCATGGCGCCTCGAAGGCCCAGCGATGGCTCGTGGCCAACAGTTCGTGACTGAGGGCAACGGACTCCATGCCGTCTAGTTCTGCCCGGGAGCCCTCCGTCAGCCCGACGAGAGGCGCAACGACGGGATGGAACATCGCCAGCACCTTGGAGGGGGCGAGGGGGAAGAACACGACCGGGGCGATGCCGACACCGGCGCGCTCATCGCGAGGCGCAGCGTCGAAGTCGACAGGGAGGACGGGCTCGTCGGTTGTCAGCAGGTCTCGGCGACAGTTCATCAGGGTCCACACTCGGTCGTACAGGCAGGCACCGCCATCCATCGCCAGCTGCATCGCGTCGAGGACCATCTGCGGCCGCTGTTGATGAACGAGTAGCTCCCCCCTCTGAAGCGCCTGAAAGTCGCTGTAGAGGCGGTCCAGTTCCTCTTCGTTTTGTGCTCGTCCCTCGTACTTGACGAAGGTTTCACGGGCAGCCTGCCGAGTAAGGCTCCCGTAGGTGACACGGTGGAACTCGTTGGTCAGGAACTGCTGCCCCTCACGGTGAAGCCGTCCTCGGGTGTATTGCATGAGCATGAGCGCGGTGAGGTCGAACCGTTGCTGACTCGACAGCCTGTCGTGATCATCCAGCAGAACGACAAGCGCTTCCGCGGCGTTCGCCTCCAATCGGCTGAAAGCAGTCTCGGCCAGCAGCGGCGGCACCTCGTCGGGATCCAAGTCTTGCGACTCCAATGAGTAGAAGTCCGTCTCGCGCGCAGCGTTCGCCGCCGAAGTCAGATAGCTGTGGCGTTGATCGACATCAGTCACTCGCAGCAGACCGTCAGACTCCCAGCGCCGCAGGTAGACGGCGGGGATGAGATGGTGCTTGCGCGGCGCTGCCCCCTCGTTCCTGATGGCCTGCTGCACCAGCTCGGATAGCTCATGCGGCCCGTCCTCGTTCATGCTCGCACCGCTGGCCGCCGTCGACTTCCATCCTCGCCATCGTCGCTGCCTTGACGATGGGCCTTCTCGGCTAACGACGAGCGAGGGACACTGCCGCGGGGGGCAGGACGATCGGCCAGCACTTCCCGATAGCGGGTCCCGTACCCGGTGCCTACGAGGTTGTTCGCGATGGCCTGCCCTACCGCAACTACGACGACCAGCCTGACGAGGTCAGCGATCAAGTTGTACGTGCCCACCGAAGACTCCTTACCAGGACTCTCACGATGCTGCCGCAGCAGTGTGACAGTCGAGTTGCGGCCCCCGCGTCGAAGCCGTGACGATGTGCGCCCGGCGCCGGAGCCGGACCGCGCGTAGTCGTACGGACGTTTGTCGCCGTGGTCAGCCCCGGCACGAGCGCGCGACCAGCTCGGCACGTCCACCCACCAGGACGCTCGCGGAGCGCCAGCGCCATGTGGGAGCCCCGTCAGCGGCCAGACAAACACGCCGACGAAGTACCCGCATGCGGTCCGAGAACCACTTAAGGTTGCTTGTCACACGAATCTTCTACAGTCGCGCTTAGGACGATTAGCGAGGTAGCGATGCCGGGACGCAACACATTCTTCAGCTTCCACTACGAACGTGACATCTGGAGGGCCTCAACCGTGAGGAACTCCTCGAAGGTCGTTGCTTCCTCCTCAGCAGGCTTCACCGACCGTTCACTGTGGGAGGCCGTGAAGCGGCAGGGTGACGACGCGATCAAGCGCGCCATCAACGATGGCCTCAAGGGAACAAGCGTGACAGTCGTGCTCATCGGAGCCGAGACCGCCAGCCGCAAGTGGGTTAAGTACGAGATTCAGCGGAGCATCGACCGTGGCAACGGACTGCTCGGCGTACGCATTCACCACCTGAAGAACCAACTCGGCGAGACTGACAGCGCCGGAGCCGTGCCAGCTGGTATCCCATCGGGAGCCGTCTACAAGTACGAGTACGGCAAGATTGCGGACTGGGTGGAAAAGGCCGCCATCGCGGCTGGGAAGCCCTGCCTGGCGCACCAGGCGAATCCCTGCTGGCGATGCGGATGAGCCAGGCGACCTACCGGATAGCACTTCTCGGGCACAAGCAGCGCTGCGCCGAGGTCCGGGAGACCATCTCGCACCGAGTAAGGGCTCTGGGCCTGCTCGATCAGGTGGAACTCGACTTCGAGGGGGCACCCAGCCCCGACGTGCCGAGCGTCGTCGTTGCTGCATGGACGCCAGAGGTGCCTGCGGAGGCGTTCGAAGGGCTTGTCGAGGCAGCAGTCGGCGCAGGCGTGCTGGTCGTGCCGGTCGTGGACTCCACATCCGCAATGCCCGACGACCTGCCAGGGCACCTAGAGAGGTTGAACGCCCTCGGCTGGGACACCGCCGGTAGTAGCGGCGTGGCGGACGTATGCCTTCGCGAACTGGGTTTGCACGAAGGCGAGCGACGCGTCTTCATCTCCCACCGACGATCCGACGGACTGCAAGCGGCTGCCGACCTGCATGCCGCGATGCGGGAGCACGGGTGGACACCCTTCATCGACCGCTTCGCGATCCCCGCCGGCGGCGACGTTCGAGAGGCTATCGAACACGCTCTCGAGGACATGGCGTTCCTGCTTCTTCTTGAGACTCCCGAGGCGCACACCTCCGAATGGGTCGACCTCGAAGTCCTGTACGCGACCGGTAACAGCATGGGAGTCCTCGTCGTCAACATCGCCGACGCTCCGGCGATCCCCGCCGCCGCGGACTTCCCGCGGCTCACCATCGGATCAGACGAGGTCACTTGGGACGGATCCCAAATCGTTCTCGGTGACGAAGTCATTCAACGGATTCTTGGGCGCGCAGAGCGCGACCACCAGCTCGCGCTGGCGCGACGGCGGCGCGTCCTGCTTCTGAGCAGCAGAGCCTCCGCAACCCGCGCGGGAAAGCAGGTGGAGCTCGCGCCGTCCTGGCGCCTTCGCGTGAGCGGGACGGACGGCTCTCGCCAACTCGTCGATCATCTGCCCCGAATCCCTTCGGTCGAGGACCTACACAGACTGAATGTTGCTCTGATGGAGGGCGAGGCAGGTCTAGCCCCGATGTTTCACCCGGCCGGGGTCGAGTAGCTGGCGGCGGCTCGGGGTGAGGG
>JBJHBB010000016.1:0-3814 GCA_050485265.1 Rhodothermales bacterium
GGCGCCGACGGCTTACCCCTGTTCCAACACCTCGTTCGCCAGGCCCGCGAACGGAGCGAACTTGACACCCCCGTATTCGCGTAGAAGACCGAGACCGTCTAGAATATGATGCCTAACGACTCTACGTCCAGCACGCCACCGGATCGCGAGGATAGCCTCCACGACTCCCCTTCCCCGGAGGATCAGGCCGGGGCACGACGATCGTTTGTCGACTATCTCACGGATCCTACCGCCCGACGTATCGAATGGCTTGCGGTGGGCATCATCATGGTCTTTGGCGCCTTCGCCCTCATCGTCACCCGCGGGGACATCCTTGCCCAGGCCGTTCCGGTACCCTCCGGACCCGCCGCCGAGGAGACCGCTGAGGCCGAGGCTCCCGAGGCGGAGCGAGACCTCCCTGCCCGGCCGTACTCCCTACGGGACCTGGATCTTCATCCGGATCGGACCTACGACCGGTACTTCTCCGGAGCGTTCTTCACTGACTCTGAGCGCGGCGGTGGCAGCGAGATGTCGGCCAGCGCGGCCATGGAGGACTTCCGCACACAGCTCGATATTTATCGCAAACGGGCCGGTGAGGATGACAACTTCACCATCCGGATTTACGACAACCGCAACTGGCGCACCCTGGAGGTTTTCACGCTGCGCGACGAGCGTGAGCGCTACGAGGAAACCGGCCGGGCTAATTGGGAGCGGATCGACGCGTTACGCAGGGCCGCACACAATCAGCTAATTGCGAAGTGGGTTGCCCGTGGAATTCCTCGCGACAACATCGCTATGCGGTGGGGGCGGTTCAACCAGATGATAGAGGCTCGTGATCGGGAGGCTGCTTTCATCGAGTACGAGATCCGATACGCGCGCCAGCTCGGTCTTTCACTTCTGACGACGGAGATCGGGACAGTTGAGACGTTCAATCAGGACCATCTCGTCTCCCCCGCCGGCGCGCGCGGCCGTTACCAGATGATGCCGGACATCCTCGACCTGTTCGAGCTGCGGACGTTCTCGATTCCGGCTGCAACCGGCACGGTGACGGTTCGTGAGGAACTGCACCCCCTCATGTCGCTGAAGGGGTCCTTCCAGTTGGTGAGAGGATATTCGAATGCGGTCGGGCATGAGATCCCAGGAGTCTCGGCGTACCACACCGGGCCCGGCAACATCTTCACGGTCTACATGACCTACCTGCGAGCCAAGGCAAATGACCCGACCGTCCGCAACTCGACAGTGACGGACGCCTATATGTGGGGAGTCACGAGTGGCTTTGAGCGTATCTGGCGCCAGTCCAGCTTTGGTCCTGCCTCGCGCGGGTACGTACTGTCGGCGTACGGCGCACTGCGAGCCGTCGACGATGTCGAGATCGATCCGGATCAGACGATCTTTACCGAGCAGGTGCAGCTCGCTTCCGGATCCGACATCAGCCTGCGCGCGCTGCTGGAACTGCTGGGTCCGCACGAGGGCCGACTCGAGTGGGGAGCAGGGATCGAGGGTGGCAATCCGTATGAGCGCTTCAGACTGCTCAATCCCCATTTTGACCTGCCCCAGTCTGGGACACCCGACGAACTGTCTGTTCCAGCGGCCGGAAATGTTCAGTTGACTTCGGTCGTTCGGGGCAACCCGGTGCGCTTCTTCCTACCTTACGGCGCCACGGATGTCCTCGAGCGCATCCGTCCGGGCCTCCTGAACGCTGAGAGGACCTTCCGCTACGACGACGACACATTCGCCGATCCTGCCGTCACGGGTGAGAAGACCGAGGCCGATTACGCCTACGACCAGCTAGTCTTGGAGACGGGCCGCTTCGCCTTCACCACGCAACACCGTAATCGCCTCGAGCGGATATACCGGCAGTTCGTGCAGCTCGCCGAGGAGAACCCGACGCAGTACCGTCGCGCTCAACTCAAGATCATCACGATCCACCGACGCGTGTGGCAGACGCGCGCTTTCAACGACCTCGCGGGAACGGTGCAGAACGTGATCGGGGCACGCGAGAACATCTCTGCTGTCGAGCCCGCGCCGTCCGCTGCACAATAGATCATTAGCCCGCGCTCGGGTGGGTCAGATACTCTCTCCGCTCGATCCGGCCTCGTAGGGCATGGAGGGCCTGTATGGTCTCAAGGTGGTGAAGCGTGTCCTCGCCGGCTTGCTCGGCGATGAAGTGCTCGCGTTGGCGCTGGGCGATTGCCTCCCCCACCCTGTCGAGCTTTAGCAGAGTCATCGCACTCGCGGCTGATTCGTACGGGTCGTGGTCCATTTCCGGGACCCGAATGTTGTGTTGTCGCTCCCAGTTGACGGACGGCGAATGGCGATCGACGAGCACCTCGGTCACGATTCGCTGCACGTCCGCGCCTCTCTCGCCTGACGTGTACACCCTACTGTTGATCTCGCCTGATTCGTAGTCCCTCAACAGCGCCTGGATCGTGTCCCTCACCGAGCCTTCAGAGAACTCCTCCAGCGCCATGTGGCCGAGCACAAACTCCACCATCGAGAGACCATGCTCGAGCATGAGCCGGATGAGAGCACCCTCTTCGGGTCGCATGGGCGCAGCTTCTCGGCGGGGCACCGGTGCCATGGGAGTTTGCTGGGGGCCCGATCGCGTCTGCTCGTTCCGCTCAGCCTCTCGAACGAGGCGCGGGAACAGCCGGCGAAGGTGCATATCGGGGATTCCCAATAGCTGGGCTGCGCGCCGGACGTAGCCATCCCACATCACGTAGAATCGGGGCTCGCGCGGCAGCTGTGCGATGGCGCGCAACACCGTCTGCGCAACCTCCATCTGGCCCTCGGGGCTCTCGAGCAAGCCGCTTCGGCGCCCCTCGGAAACAAGGAAGTCGACGAAGCTCCCGCGCTGCTTCTTGACGTAGTCGAGAAACGCTCCGGTGCCGACATCTGCGACAAACGAGTCCGGGTCCAAGCCATCTGGCAGCGAGACCACGTAGACCGCGAGGCCCTCCTTGAGCACGAGTTCGATGCTGCGCGTCGCCGCGGCTGCGCCCGCCGAATCGGCGTCGAAGAGGAGCACTACGCGCTGGGCGTACCGTGAGAGCAGACGGACCTGATCCGTCGTCAAGGCAGTCCCACTCGCGGCTACAACGTGCTCGACGCCTGCCTGATGCAGCGAGACGACGTCGGTGTATCCTTCGACAAGCAAGACCTCCTCCTGTCCTCGGATAGTCTGCTTGGCCTGATGTAGGCCGTAAAGCACCTGGCCTTTATGGTAGACACGCGTCTCAGGGGAGTTGATGTACTTCGGCTGGTCGGAGTCCGCCTCCACTATACGTCCACCGAATCCGAGAACCTTGCCGACGTGGCTGAAGATGGGAAACACGACCCGGCCCCTGAACCGATCGTAATGCCCATCACCACTGCGACGAGGGAGCACAAGGCCTGCCATCTCCATATGCTCGACCCTCACCTGAGCCTTCTCGGCAGCCTTCAGAAGAGCATCCCAGGAGTCAGGCGCATACCCGATGCCAAATCGCTTGATTGTCTCCGCAGTCAGACCGCGAGATTTCAGATATGCGAGCCCGCGACGGCGGCCTTCGTCCGTCTTTGTGAGCTGCTCGTAGAAAAACCTCGCCGCGAAACGCAGCGCGTGGAGCACCGACTCCGCTTCGCTAGCTCTCTCGTCACTAGCATCCTCCTCCGGAAGGTCGATTCCGAGTCGGTCAGCCAGCAGCCTGATCGACTCGACAAACGAGACGCCTTCGATTCGCTCGACGAAAGCGATTACGTCGCCGCCTTCCCCGCATCCAAAACACTTGTAGATGCCTCGAGCAGGGTTGACGTTGAAGGACGGTGACTTCTCGTCATGAAAGGGACATAGTCC
>JBJHBB010000016.1:3824-4253 GCA_050485265.1 Rhodothermales bacterium
CCCTTGAAACTCGAGCCGTCGCGCTTGAGCCGGACGTAATCGCTCACCACGTCCACTATGTCCGCGGCTGCTTTAACCTCTTCGATCTTGTCGTCCGGAATGCGCATCGCCTCTGAGTCGCAAACTACACTCTGCGCTCAGCGCCGACGGCAGCCAGATGGCGGGGACGCGCGTCACGGTGGTGCTTATATCCTGACTGAGATCCCTGCCTGTGAACGGAAGCCGCTCATGGGCGTCACGTCACCGATCTCGACCAGTTTTCCGATCCCCAGCGAATAGGTGAAGCCGGAAATCAGTCTGACTTGATCGGTGATTCGAGCGGACGGCCAGATCGATAGGTCGAACAAAACCTGATGGTCCGCAAGGCGCAACGCGGCGGTCGGATCCTGTGTCACCTCACCGATCACCCTGAAGTCACCGAGGTAGCGT
>JBJHBB010000016.1:4263-12498 GCA_050485265.1 Rhodothermales bacterium
GAGCGTGCACCAGCGCCGAGCACAAGGTCGACCTCCGCCGGGAAGCGCAGATGCGTACCCAGGAACATGCGCGCCACGTCGGACACGGCGGGCTCAAAGGGAAGGTCCCCGACCGTCGCATCACTGCGGTGGGCGTAGCTAAGGCCGAACAATACGTCATGCGGTCCGGCAGCCGCGGTCAGATCCAGTCGAGCAGTTAGGCGATTGCCCGGTGTGAGGTCCACCTCCCCGAAGGAATCAGAGGAGAACATCGCGAATCCTACGTCCATCGAGACCATGGAGCGCTGTCCAATGGCCGCATCGAAACCAGCTGTAATCAACGCTTCATTTCCCGGCTCA
This sequence comes from Rhodothermales bacterium, assembly GCA_050485265.1. GTDB lineage: Bacteria > Bacteroidota > Rhodothermia > Rhodothermales > JANQRZ01 > JBJHBB01. Next base: position 4,603 of record JBJHBB010000016.1, read on the forward strand.
TAGGCCTGGTCAATATCCGCGAACGGTGTGAAAGGCTGCCTCACCTGATAGGATGCGCCAAAGCCCACTACGACACCCTGGTCTACGGGCACCGAAATCGTTACGCCCGGCGCGAACCGAAACCCCTGTCGGAGTGTCGGCGCCTCGAACGCGAACTCCGGCCTGCTGAGGAGTCTCGCTGTAGCCAGTTCCTCAGACGTGAGCGAACTCGAACCTAATGGGATGCCAACTCCCAGGCTTGCTACGAGCTCTGCCGTACCCAGCGCTCGTCGGTAGCTGATCCCAAGCTGAGCATCGGCGATACCCGAGATCGTTTCGAAACTGTCGCCTCCGCTGCTAGCGTATGCTGCTCTCAGACTGACAGTGACGTCGGGACGCACAGGAACGGAGACAAACAGCGGAATAGTGAATTGTCCAATGTCACGGTCCGCCCCCTCCGTGAACTCGATCCCATACTGCTGAACGACCATACCCGTCTGTACGAGGATCTGAGGTGTATCAGCGCGATCGTACAGGTCATCGCCGACACCCGAACCCTGACCGTGGACAGCTCCCGAGAGCAGGACATAAGCGAGAAGTACTCCGATAGTCCGCATCGTCGGAATTAGCGAATGATGGTGAAGGAGCGCGAGGCGGTCCCGCCGCTGGATTGCAGTCGCAAGACGTACGTGCCGGCAGTAAGCGGTCTCCCCTGTACATCCGTGAGTTCGAGGATGATCGGCTGCCAGCCTCCATCCTCGTCCGGGATCGCTATGGAGCGCACGTGCCGACCCAGCACATCGAAAACGTCCAGCACGGTCCGGCCTTCCGCCCAGACGTACGTCATCAGGGTTTGCGCCTCGGCCGCGGGATTGGGATACGGTTGCGCGAGCCGTTCTGCGGGTGATGGTCCCTCCAGATCGTTGCCTGCGGCCACCCTCGCCACGAATCGTTGTGTCTCGCCGCCCACGACATCGAACGTTCCACCGGGAGCATGCACGAGCCGACCACTGTCCGCCTCCCGTACCTCGATAGCTGAGCCTGGTGGAAGGAATCCATGTTCGTGCATCTGGACCGTTACCTGTGAGTCATCCTCAGACCGCTGGACCTCGATTAGCCAAGGACCCAATGGGGTGTCGGCAGTCGTCGCGAGGTACTCTGCATCGTCCCCCAGAATAGAGATGCGTGGTGCCGCGCCTGTACCAGGAGGCTTCCTAGCGGCGACTTTAGCCGTGCTGCCTACGAGATAGGTGTGCGCGTCGGTGAAATCGCCCGACATAGCAACTAGTTGGATCGCGAATGACCCCGATGGCAAGCTGTCGAGTAGCCTCTGGGCATATGGCACTTGTGAGCGGGGAGCCACCGGACCCACGGGTGCCTGGAAGCGCAGGTCGATCGGAGCGGTCCCCGGATTGAAGACGAAGTAGCCTGTCCACGGCTGGAGCGTCGTTTGTCCTGGCTCGTAACCGGACGCGGTGTAGCCCACAGGCTCCTGGACCGACTGCGCTCCCTGCACATTGTCCCATCCGATCGGATAAAGGAATGGATTGCCGACCTGAGTCCACCCGGGCGATGCAATGACCGACACGGGCACTTCTTGCACCGCCTGGTCGCCCAGCTCAAATCCTGGCGTAATACCTCCCTCCACGTCGAAATCTCCCCCGCTACTGGTGATCAACCAGAAGGCCTCCCCTGGCTCCACCTTGGGCACCGCTGACGTACCCTCGTCGTACGTTTCCGACACCGGATTCCAGCGCAGCACGCGCCAACGTCGGGGGTCGTACGATCCAAAGTCGTCAGCAAAGACGGAAGCCAGAGTTCCGGACCCCGCCTGCGGCCCTACACCCTCCACAAATTGGAAGGGGATGGAGATCATGCGATAGCGCAGAGGTGCCAGGTTGACATCCGCTCGAATCCTCACGGTGAGCACGGGATATCGCAACGGTGAGGCCTGCGGATTGGAAGACGGAATTGTGGAAACCACCCCATCTTCGAGATAGGACATGTAGAACTCGATGCCGCGAGAGGTGATCAGCGAAGCGTCGATCGTGGCCCGATAGTGCTGGTCGCTGTTCCCAACCTGAGTTCCGGCGACCTCCGTGTAGGAATCACCTGTTGCGAGGGGCCGCAGATGAATGCTTGCAGCGTCGACGGGAAAGCTGAACTCGGCGTCGATCACCAGCGGAGTGCTCGCCACGGGAATCGACAGGCTGATGGTCACCGTGCCGCCACGCTCGGCAACCTCATGACTCAGGTGCTGAGCGCTGGCTGAGGAGGCGATCAGCAGTACGGTGGCAAGTGCGAACGTGCGCATGGCGGGCTTCATCTCTACTGACCTGGTGACGGAGGAGCGGGCGGATCAGGCAACGGCCCGGAAGCCCCGGCATCAAGGCCCTCCAGCGCAGGATCCCGCGTGTCGATGCCGGGAATCAGGTGCTGGCTCAGCGTGCTGTTCAATCGCGAACTCCGCCGACCCACCATCTCCGAAACCTCCGCAATCCCGGGAACGAGCAGTACCTGCGCCTCGGCTGCTTGAGACGCGATCGCCCTACATTCGGCTGCTTTCTGCGCAGCCTGCGTGAACCCCGGGTCGATGGTTGCTGCCCGCTGGTATAGCAGAGCAGCGCGCTCGTAGTCCTCCTCATCCTCCAGCTGAAGGCCTCGGCTAAACTGCACGAACGCATCCATGCTGCGAGTGGGCACTCGGTCCAATCTGGCCAATTCTGCCGCGCTTGGGGTGATGTCGAGCTCCTGCAGAATCTCTCGCACTACCTGCTTTTGCAGATCGAAGAGACGATCGACATTCCCGCTCGTAGTTGACAGGTCTGGGAGCAAGTCTGGCTCGTCGGCTGCGAAAACACCGGCGTCAATGGTCAGTTGATTGTTGATTACGCCATACTGCCCTCCAACCAACTTGTTGGCCCGCAGCAATCGACCGTAGCGGGGCGCCGTTGCCTCGTCGACAACGCCCGTGCGCGCGAGGTCCAGCTCAGAAAGCAGGGTCTGAATTCGGACGCGCTCGACGACCCGGAGTCCCTGGACGCCGGCCAGGTCGACCGAGATCATCTCCGCAAGGCCCCGACCCAGGGGCTCATATCTCGCCCCTCCGGTACGAAAGCCGAAGGGGAGCACACCCAGGGCGTCACCATCGACCACCTGGGCCAACTCCATCTCTGCGGCTAGCGCTTGCCGGAACTCCCGACGGACCTGTTGGCGGAGTAGGTACAAATAGCGTCCCTGCAGGCGGTCTCGATACTCTGATGAGGCAGGGACGGACGGGTACTGCTCAAAAAGCCGCATCGCCACGTCCTCGCGCCCGAGCACCTCGCTCACGAGCGCGTCGTAGTACATCGTCCGAGGGTCGGACTGGTTACGCTCGTAGGCCCGCTGGAGCGATTGGTGCGCGCGCGGAAACTGCTCGGCCGAAGCGAGCAAGACCCCGAGCTCACGATGCGCCTGCCAGTCGTCCGGATTCTGAGCAATCCTCAGTTCAAGCTCCTCTCGGGTAAACTCGCCTGGGGCGGTAGTCGCACACCCCGCGACGAGGCCAGACAAGGTGATGACGACAACGACCAGCCAGAACCTGCTCATGCGGGCTACCTAGCGGCTAGAAGTGGTTGCAAGCTGTTAACTCTCTGGCGGGCACGACTGTAGTTGGGGTCGTACCGGAGAGCCTGATTGAACTTGGCGTGCGCAGCGTGGTAGTCCCCTTGTTCGACCAGCGCGAGTCCTTCTGAGTACGCGAGAGCGGCGTCGAGTGAACGAGTTTCGATCTCTGCCGATGCCAGCTCGACGTTGAGCGTACGCGCGACCTGCATGCTTAGACCGTCGACGAGATCACTGAAGTCGTTCGCTCGTCCACGCGCCTGTTCCGAGAAGAGGATCTCACCCGTCTCCACATCCACGAGGCGGGCGCTGATCAGGAGGTCGGCCCGATTGACGATGAACGAACCGAAGATGACGGTCTGCGCGCCCAGCAACCGCCCAGCGCGAACTGCCGTGGCCTGATCGATGAGACTGGGATCGCTCTGCATCTCGTGCTCGTCAAGCAACCACCGGATGCGCTCTCGCTCGACGATCTTGAGTTCGGTCGCAGGACCCATCGCGTGAATCATCAGCGATGCGAAGCCCTGCTGCATCGGATCCCAGCTCTCCTTGTCCGTGATGGAGCTGTTCGTGAAGTTCACGATCGCTAGCGTTTGCGGGCGATTGCTGCGGACAGCATAGTCCCCGTCGAAATCGACTCGAGCCGCGTAGTACGTCTGCATGAGCGGTGGTGGCTCCACATCCGGATCGAGTTCGATGATCGGCGGCTCCAATTCCAAGAGTCGCGCCATCGTCGCCAGAGCAGCCTCATCTTCTTGCAATGCGACCTGGATCCTGCCCAGGTGCCTGAGCGCATCGGCCCGCAACGGATTCGGGACCGCGCTGTCACGCGAGATCGCATCGAACCGTTCGGCCGCTTCCTCGAACTCAGCACCTTCGTACAACGCGACGGCCTCTTCTAGTCGGGCCTCGGAGGCCGGGTCCGTTCCCCTGACGTAGTCCTGACGCACTGTCTCTCGCGTGCTCGGCGGGGCGGCCGTTCGGGTCTCAGGAGCAGGAGTCGAAGACACCGCTCGATCAGGTGCCGATGTCTCGGTCGAACTCGCGCACGCTGCCAGAAGCAGCCCGAGCATGACGACCAACATTGTGATTGGTAGACGCATGGCTATGGATCAGGAGGTGGGACGAACGCGAAATGAAAGGCGTACTGGCTCTAGCGGTGAGAATGACGGTTGGACGGTGACCACCTGAGCCGCCGTCAGCACTTCGTGTCCATCCCGCTGCACAGAAATCGAGTGTTGGCCCGGGCCAAGTGTCAAACGCGCTGGTGTCGTCTGACCGGTATTCTCGCCGTTGACGATAACAGCGACCCAGGATGCCGGACCATCTTCGAAGGCGGCGCTAATGTTCACTTGCTGCTGTACATGGCAGGTCACCTGCGTGGTCTGGCCTGACTGAACACGAACACTGGTTTGCGCGGAATGGCCACCAGCTTCACACCGGACAGTGTGGTTGCCCGGTGAAAGACTGCGGCTACCATCTAAACGCGAACCCGCAACCGTATAGATCACACCGGCCTGAGGCGACGCCTCGAGAGTGCCAGGCGCGGGCGTTGGTCGAGCGGGCGCCGTCTCAACCGGGGTGGTCGGGCGATCCGCAGCGGTGGGCGTTGCAGCCTCTTCGTTATTGCTGGATGCCGCCTCATCGAGATCGAGGGCGGGCTCGGCAAACGGATCCAGACTCTCAATCTGTGAACTCGTCGTGGTTGAGGATGCGGTCAGGTCGGTGTGCACATCCGGATCCTCTGACGGGAGCACTACCCAGAGTATCAGGGCGGCCAGCACGAGAACGGCGGCCACTCCGGTTGCCGCCATGACAGCGACGCGAGGAAGCGTGCGTGTGGATCGGTCTGAAGCTTTCGCCCCCGCGGCCGAGGGCGCGACGACCGTAAGCGCCTCCCGCATCTCCGTGGCGGACCGGTAACGGCGGTCAGGCTCCTTCTCGAGCGCCTTCATCACCCCTCTTGCCACCGGTGGCGGAATAGAAGGTTCGTGCTTGGTTGGCGGCGGAAACTGCTGCTCCACGATGGCTCTCATCACTGCGAACTCACCTGCGTCGCGATCGAACGGCAAGCGACCAGCCAGCATCTCGTAGGTCATCAGCCCGAGTGCGAACAGGTCTGAGCGCGCGTCGACATTGGCCGACGCCTTCACCTGTTCGGGCGACATGTACAGGAGCGTGCCAGCGATAGCTTGCGTCACGGTGATTGAGGGATCGTCCGAGACCATCTTCGCTAAGCCGAAGTCAGTCACTTTCACGACGCCGTCTCCCGTCAACATGATGTTTCGGGGCTTGATGTCACGGTGGACCACGCCCACGCTATGCGCCTTCTCCAGGGCTTCCAGGGTTTGGCTCACGATCGGCCAGACTTCCTTCCACGGCATCGGACCGTTCTGCATTCGATCGTGCAGCGTGCCGCCATCCACGTACTCCATCACGATGAACAGGCCGTGGTCGGTCTGTCGCATCGCCATCACCCGAACGATGTTGGGACTAGCGATGCGAGCCATCGCGCGGGCCTCTGCACGGAAACGTCGCACGAAAGACGCGTCCTTTGCCAGGGCCGGGTCGATCATCTTGAGAGCCACCGAGATTCCGAGCGCGGTGTCTTCGGCTTTGTAGACAACGCCCATCCCCCCGCGTCCGAGAATGCTCTGGACGCGATACTCGCCAATCTCTTGTCCAATAAGGGGATCGCTGCTACTCATCAGCGTAAGGTGAGGAATAAAACGTTCTGTTGCTACGTCGTGCGTTCGATTTCCACGACGGCGACGGTGATGTTGTCAGGGCCGCCTAGCGCGTTCGCACGCGTGATTAGCCACTCGGCAGCCTCTTGCGGTTCGTACTCGTTTGCCGTTCGCCAGACCTCCTCCAAAGGAACGGGTGCGAGGCCGTCTGAGCAAAGCAAGAAGCGCTCGTCTGGGTTCGGAGTGCCCAGTTGCAGAATCGCAACCTCGACAGTCTGGGCCGTTCCCAGCGCTCGTGTCAGAGCATGCCGGTGCGGATGGCGCTCAGCCTCTTCGCGGCTAAGCATTCCGCTGGCTTCCATCTCGGCGGCGACGGTGTGGTCAACGCTCAACTGCGTCAGGCCAGACTGGGTGATGCGATACGCTCGGCTGTCGCCAACATGACCTAGAACGATGTCAGATGGCGTTATCAACATCGAGGTGCAGGTCGTGCCCATGCGCCTTTCCACGTCCTGTCCGTTGGCGGCACCCCAGACATTCGAGTTTGCCATCTCGATGGCTTGACGCAGACTGTCCGGAGAGGCCGGGGAAGACTGCATGGCCTCGACAATGGTATCGATAGCCAATCGGCTGGCGCGCGCCCCATCGACATGCCCACCCATACCGTCGCAAACCACGATCAGCCGAGGATCCTGTTCAGGAACGGCCGCAAGGGCGTCCTGATTCTCTGACCGGACCTGTCCAACGTCCGTGGCGAGACCGGCCACCACCCTCAACCCGTCACCGGCGACGGCATTGGCATCGTGTCGTTTCCAGATCGAGAACATGCTCATGTGTTAGTTGCGCTGACGCAGGGCGTCGCTACCAAGACGACGACTTGGCTCGCCGGGGGTCGCGGGTGATGTGGCTTCCAGTTCAGGTAGTGGTGACTGAGGCTGGCTCTGCACGTCGGGCATCCGCTCCTCGATCAACTGGTCCAGGTCCTCTAGGGGGGCTTCGAGATAGCGAGCGAGAGGATTGTCCATGTCGATGCCGAAGAACCGCGGATTCTCCCCAATCACCGCTGCAGCGAAGATGTGCATCACATAGCCCTTTGTTTCGTCGGGCATTCGGTCGGCGTAAGTCGAATAGAAACGCCAGTACGATCGCTCCTGCGGGTTCTGGGGGATACCGGCCATCGCCGCGCGAGCCTGCTCGATACCGGGCGGCGGCAGATTGTCCAGCCGAGGCGCAATTCGATGCTCTCCCCAGTTGTAGGAGGCGCACACCAGCAGCCCAGAGGCCTGTGCCAGCTGGGTATAGATGTCCAGGAGGTACCGGGCCGCGGCATCGGCGGCCAGCACAAAATCATGCCGCTGATCCTGGGGATCGAACTCACGCTCCTCCGCGCGAGGACCGATTCGGAGTCCGTACGCCTGGCCAGTGGTCGGGATGAACTGCCAGGCACCCTTGGCAATCCCCCACCGCGTACGTGGGCCTACCGCGCGCGTATTGAAGTTGCTTTCCTGAAGGGCGAGATAGAAGAACTCTGGTGGCAGGCCGTAGCGACGCATCGTCTGCACTACGATCGGCGTGTAACCCATTTCTTCGGAGTACTCGACCGCGCGCCTGAATCGGTCGGATC
>JBJHBB010000017.1:0-12480 GCA_050485265.1 Rhodothermales bacterium
AGCCCGTCCAACGCAAATCCGAAGTAGACGCCGAAGCTGGGCACCCACGGGACTTGCTCCATCACCGATCCCACTTCGGCCACCGCCGGGATCTGTGCGAGGAAGTAGATGAACAGCCCTGTCGGCACGAGAGCCAACAACCATCCCGAACGATCTCCGAACCACCGGTGCACCCAAGGCGCCACGATGGCCGAAATGAAGGCAATGAGTACGGCTGCTGCCATCGGCTATCGGGCCTCCGTCGTGCCGGCATCATCGCTGTCGAGCGAGTGCGTCCGCTCGTCGTAGCGATCACGCAACTCGTCGAGCAGCGTCGAGACCTTGACCCCCGAGAAGTAGCCAGCCCTACCGATGGCATGCGCCGATACCGGGGCCGTCAACAACAGAAAAACGATGGTCGCGAAGACGCGGGTCGTCAACCCGATGTCCTGATACACGAGCGCCACCGCCAGCAGCATCATGCCCGCTCCAAGCGTCCCGGCCTTGGTCGCGGCGTGCATGCGGGTCAGGAGGTCCGGCAGTCGGTACACGCCCAGCGCGGCGACGAGCATGAAGACTGAGCCGCCGAGCACGAACAAGACCGCGATGATCTGAATCGCGGCCGTCATTGGCCTTCCTCCTGCTGAACAAGCTCCTCATGGCCCTGCTCGATGTACCGCGCGAAGGCGATCACGGCCAGAAAAGCGATCAGCGCCAGCGCAAGCGCGACGTCTACGTAGATCGACTGCTGCGAGTACAGTGTGGTGAGCGCAATGAACCCGACCGCTAGATATGAGATGAGGTCAAGCGCGACCACCCGGTCGGGCAAGGTCGGACCCTTGACCATCCTGACGATAGCCAGGATGAAGGCCACCGCGAGGACGACGTACGCCAGGTATAGTGACCACTCGAGGACGGGGGACATCGGGCGGGGATTGAGGCGGAGTCGTTCGCAGAAGGGCGTGCGAGGGGCCGAAAACCTACACCCGACCCGCTATTCCCCGGGCTGCTGTTCGTCGAATTCTCCGTTGGACCGGTGTTCGTTCAGGACGAATACCGGTGAACCACGTCTTTCAACAAGGCCTTCTCCGCTCCCGAGTTGAGCATCGCGCGCCAGGCAGCGTCGACGGAGCCGTCAAGGTCGATTCCCCGCACAGCGTCCGCGACCACCGTCACCTCGAAACCGAGGCGGCGTGCATCCTCCACCGACCACCGGACGCAAAAATCTGTCGCCAGCCCGGCAACCAACAGGGACTTAACACCCCTCTCGCGGAGATGGCCGGCGAGCCCTGTCGCGGTGGACTGGTCGTTCTCTCGAAAGGCCGAATACGAGTCAATTTCTCTCCTAAATCCCTTTCGGATGATCGCCTCGGCCCGGTCAGCGTGCAGGCTAGGATGAAACTCGGCGCCGAAGGTCCCTTGCACGCAGTGGTCAGGCCAAAGCACCTGTTCACCGTATGGAACCTCGATGGTGTCGAAAGGCTCGGCTCCGGCGTGCTGGGACGCGAACGAGAGGTGGTCTTTCGGATGCCAGTCCTGGGTGAAGACCACAGGCAAGTCGAGGTCTATCAGTCTCGCAATCGGACCCAGAACCTCGTCGCCGCCGGGTACTGCGAGTGCACCGCCCGGGCAGAAGTCGTTCTGAACATCGATGACCAGAAGCGCTGTCATCAGCATCTTGGTGAAGTGTGTCAGTAGGCGAACGCAATTCAATCGCTGCCGTTCAGATGTCCACTGAGCAGGACCGCAGTGTGCGGATCAAGGCCTCCAGCCCGCTTCATACCCGGATCCGGGAGCTCGCGCTCGCTCATCTACTAGTCCACCGCCTCCATCTCGGACCACGATGCTGCTCGGCCTGCTCCTTTCTCTCCTCGGCGTTGCGATGCTCTATGCCGGTGCAGAGTGGCTGGTAAAAGGCTCAGTGTCCCTGGGTGCACGGGTTGGGTTATCACCGCTCGTCATTGGAATCACGATCGTTGCCTTTGGAACTAGCTCACCAGAACTGGTGGTAAGCGTTCTCGCCGCACTTGCCGGAAACGGCGGGATAGCCGTCGGCAACGTCGTCGGCTCGAACATCGCGAACGTCGCGCTGATCCTCGGGCTTTGCGCGCTGATTCGACCCATCGCAATCGAACCTCGGCTTGTTCGCCTCGACCTGCCGCTCTTACTCGCTGTCTCTGTCCTCGGCGGTGCGTTTCTGACCAACGCGGCTGTGTCCCGCCTCGAAGGTTTCCTGCTCTTCGCCTTGCTGCTCGCGTTCATGGTGATCAGCGTACGTGAGCATCGAAGGACTGCTGTCGTTCCCCCTGATCCGGATTCGACACCCGGGCCACTTTCTTCGCGCCGGCGACTCGCTGCATTGGTGATCGGCGGCCTGGTCGTTCTGGCCGCGGGAGCCGGTCTTCTTGTGCGAGGTGCTACCGGTATCGCGGCGTCGCTCGGCGCAACCGAAACGGTCATCGGCCTCACAATCGTGGCCTTGGGCACGAGTCTCCCCGAGTTAGCCACATCGGCAGTCGCCGCTGCGCGCGGGCAGGGTGGGCTAGCCGTAGGGAACGTGATCGGCAGCAACATCTTCAACCTCCTCGGTATCCTGGGGCTTTCGGCGCTGATTCGGCCGTTGGCGTCACCGGGATTGGGGATCCTCGATATCGGCTCCATGATTCTTGCGGTGGCGCTACTGCTCCCGCTGGCCGTCACCGGAAACAGACTCAACCGCACTGAGGGAGGCGTGCTTCTCGCAGGTTACGCAGCCTACCTCGTGCTGGTGATACTCCGCTAGCTCACGCCGCGCCAGCGCGCGCTGTCTCGCTGCCCGCCTGCAGCTCCGCCGAGGCTGCCATCGCCTTCACGACCAGGGTCGGCACAGGCGAATGTCTGACAACCTTCTCGGCGACGCTGCCCATGAGCACGTGCTCGAGGCCGGTGAGCCCGTGCGACGAGATCACGACCAGATCGAACTCACCGCTCGAAGCGAGGCGAACGATCTGAGACTCAGCCTCGCCCTTAGCGACTCGATAGTCCAGCCGCTCGATCGAGTCGGGCTCTCCGAAGCGCTTTTCGAGCGCTCGCCAGGCCAGCTTCTCGGGATCAGGGACCGTCCCGTAGATGCGCAGGGCACCCAGCTTGAAGAACGAAGGGAAGGTCGGCTCCTGCACCACATGCACGATGGTCACGTCGGCATTGTGCACCTCTGCCAGCTCGCGCGCGAACCTGACGCCCGCCTCGGAGGGCTGCGAAAAGTCGAACGGTGCCAGAATATGGGAGAAGAGGGGCATCTCGCCAGGATGTGCTAGCGTGGAGAGGGGCTCACAAGATAGGACGTTTGCAGTACCATTAGCGCCGCACCGTTTCATGCACTTCTGGAACGGACAGACCATGGCGTTACTGATTTCGTCTACCCGCACAGAGGTGTGAATGCCCCGGCCCTACGTCGCAGGAAACGAGGTAACGCTTCTCGCCGATGGCACCAAAACTTTCGAGCGGGCGCTCGCGGCCATAGATGATGCTCGTGAACGAGTGTGGCTGGAGACGTTCATCTTCGAGCCGGATGCAGCCGGAATGCGAGTCTTACTACATCTCACCCGTGCCGCCAGACGGGGGCTGGATGTGATTCTAATCGTCGACAGAATGGGCTCGCGTCAGCTGAGGGACAAGCACCTCCGCGAGTTCAGGGAGGCCGGTGGGCACGCGGTCTGGTTCAACACCCTGCTCGGCGTTCGGAAGACCGGGAGGAAGGTGACGCCGCTTGGGATGCACCGCGACCACCGCAAGATCTTCCTAGTTGATGATCACACGGCCTTCGTGGGCGGCCGAAACGTCTCAATGGACTATGGTGGCCGCGGCGACGATGTCTTCTACGATGTGATGATCGAGATCCGGGGGCCGGCAGTGCGCGAAGTCGCTGACGTGTTCCTGGAGACACTCGGCGATGCGGCGCACTTGCGTCGAGAGTTGTTTCCACCGGCCGAGAAGCTGGGCGAAGTAGATGTACGCGTCCTCCAGCTCGATCTGCGCGAGGAGGTCTCCGATCTCGACCGAGCGCTGCTGGACCTGATCCAGAACGCGAAGCACGAGCTGCGCTTCTGCACGCCCTACCTGCTGCCCTCGCCATCCGTCATTGAGGCACTTTCGGACGCTGCAAGACGAGGCGTAGACGTCCGCGTGCTGACTGCCGGCTGGTCCGACGTGCCCAAGGTGAAAGTTGCCGGGCGCCACCTCTACAAGACGCTGATTGAGCACGGGGTTCGGGTCTTCGAGATGACCTCCCACCCGCTCCACGCCAAGTTCTACGTGTCCGACCGCTTCTGCTCGATCGTCGGCTCCTACAACGCCGATCGCTGGGGCCAGCGCTACAATCAGGAAGTGGCCGCGCAGGTGCGCTCCGGTGAACTGGCCGATGGATTGCGGGGGTGCTTCGCCGACGGTGCGGAGCGTGAAGTGACGCTCGACGACATCAAGGACTGGAGCGCCCCGCGGCGGGCGTTGCAGGCCGTGCTTTACGGCATGTCGAAGGTCCTGGCGCCTGCGCGGCGCGAAATCGACTGACGCCGGGCCCTCCCCTACACCATGGCCGCGGCGCACCTTACAGCCAGGACTCTCTCTAATACGTATTTAGGAGGGAGTTGTCCTATTTCACCCATTCCCTGGTCCATGTCCACGACCCTCAATTCCGCCCTAGCCGAGCGCACCGTCGGCGACCTCGTCACCGAGGACTTCCGTCGCGGTGCGATATTCAAGCGCTTCGGAATCGATTTCTGCTGTGGCGGCGGCATTCCGCTGACCCAGGCCTGTGATCGGCAGGGAGCCGACATAGACGAAGTGGTCGCAGCCCTTGAGGAGCTCCAGCAGTCCGCACTGGCCCCGCAGCACCAATGGTTCGACCGGTGGGAGCCGCGGCATCTCGTAGATCACATCGTCAATCATCACCACGCATACGTGCGCCAGGCGATTCCAACGCTGCGCGCGTTCACGCAAAAGGTAGCCCGGGTGCATGGCGACAGCCGGCCGGAGCTGGTCCAGGTTGCTCGAACCTTCGAGGAGCTGGCCCGAGAGATGGCCTCCCACATGGCTGCCGAGGAGGAAGTCCTCTTTCCCATGATCAAGCTGGGAGTCGACAAGAGCGGAGAGTTACGGCCGCTCACGGAGGTCATCGATGACCTAGAGGGCGAGCACGATGCCGCGGGTGGGCTGATGGCCGAGATCCGACGCTTGACCAGTGATTTCCAACCGCCAGATTGGGCGTGCAACACGTACCGGGCCGCCTTCGTCCTGCTCGAGGAGTTTGAATCCGACCTCCACACGCACGTCCATCTAGAGAATAACGTGCTCTTCCCCAAGGTCCTGGCTAAGAGCGCCGCGGCCTGATCTATCTCGGTTGTAGGTACGAAGCCGGCGGATGGGTATATAGGATGTAGATCCGCCATTCCGCCGGCTACCCATGGCGCGCGACGAGCGCCTCGCAGAACTGTGCGTGTTGATTAAGGCGTCCGACCGCGACGCCTTTGCGGAGCTATTCCTCTCGATTCGAGGGGACTTGCTGCGCTACGTCGTGTCGATGATCGGTGACGCGGTCACGGCGCACGATCTCGTCCAGGACGTGTTCGTAGCTCTGTGGGAGCGACGGGAGGCGCTCGACACGTCTCAGTCGCTTCAAGCACTCACGTACCGGATGTCGCGGAATCGGTCACTGAATCATTTGCGCATGCGCAATGTCCGACGCCGATACAATTCGGAGAGCGAGTTCATAAGTGCGGGTACTCCCCCGCCCGACCTGCATGCCAACGACCTCGCGGCGCGGCTCCACGGCTGGATCGCTGCGCTACCCGACCGTCAACGAGAGGCGATCTCCCTCACCCGGTACTCACAGTTGAGTCATCGAGAAGCCGCCGAGGTGATGGGCATCTCGCCCAGGACGTTAAACAACCACCTTGTCCGCGCGCTCGCCACGCTCCACTCGCGTCTGGAGGTACTCGAGCGCGACATCCCCCATCCCTCGTGACTCCGCGCCCACTCCCCGACGAGGTCCTGTCGACGATCAGTGACCTCGATGCCGCCCATATGGACCGCCTTGCAGCGACGTGGGATCGCCTTCCTGAGGCGCCGTCCACCTCGACTCTGGGTGTGCCCACTGACGACGAGGCCTGGACCGAACTGCAGGTTCTTATCCAACCAGCCCAGAAGCCTGGTAGACAGGACAGGCACGCCATCCAACGACCGCGTCGAACCAGGTGGGTGAGGATCGTAGCGACCGCCGCTGTTGTCGGTATTGGCCTCTGGCTTGGCCTGCCGCGAGAGCAGTTCGTGTCGACGGTTGCCGGAGAGACGCAACTGGCCGAGCTACCCGACGGCTCTCTCATCCACCTTTACGGCGAGTCCAGTTTAGCCTATCGATCGTCGCGTATCGAGGACTGGTTGCTCGGTTGGACCTCGCGATCCACCGAGCTCGTGGGTGAAGGTTTCTTCGACGTGCGCTCGGGAAGTGCGCAGTTCCAAGTGTTCACCCATGACGCCCGCGTGGAAGTCCTCGGCACGCAGTTCCTCGTTCGAAGTCGGCCAATGGACATGAATGCTGCAACGCTGGTCTCAGTGACTGAGGGTTCGGTGCGAGTCGAAAGTCGACACACCACCTATGCCACTCAGATGTTGACTAGCGGCGAAGCCGTGGTGGTCTCGAACGACCGGGCGGAAGCTGTAAGGGCTGTCGCCGAGACGGGCATCGGTATCTGGCGAGACGGCGGCTTCGCGGTGCAGAACCTGCCGCTCGCAGATGTCGCCCGAGAGGTCGAGCGTCGATTCGGCAGTCGGATCATCCTGGCCGAGGGTGTGCCGCATGAGCAGACGCTCACCCTATTCTACGGTGCAGGAGTCAATGCACGGGTCGTCATGCATGACATCGCACTTGCCGCCGGGCTACGCTACCGCGTATTACAAGGAGGGTTTGAACTCGTCCCGAGTTCGGAGCAATGAGATCCGCCCGGGCCCATCGCTCCCTTGTTCTTGCTGCGGTTCTTGCCGCGACCGCGTGGACTCCGCTACAAGCACAACAGTCCGACGAAGCTCGCCATAGCGCCACGTTTCGTGCAGCACACTTGGCCACTGCACTCGAGACCCTCGTCGAACTGACCAGTGTGGATTTGATCTACGATGACGCGCTTGTCGAAGGCGTCGAGATCTACTGCGCGATCCAGGATGCGCGTCCAGCCGACATCCTTCGCTGCATGCTTGATGGGACGGGCCTGGACTTCGTTGTCTCATCCACGGGGGCATTCGTGCTCATCCGCGCGCCCGAAGAGGTCGTAAGGCGCGCTCGAATTGCGGGCCGCGTTGTCGACGCAGAGACCGGCGAGCCGCTTCCGTTCGCTCATGTCTTTCTTGCGGACGCCGGCACCACCACCAACGCGGACGGCCTCTTTGCGCTCGGCGATCTCATGCCGGGGTGGTACCGGGTACTCGCTTCTTTCGTGGGTTATGAAACCGCAAGCACGGGCGTTTACTACATCGGGGCAGGCGATAGCGAGAGCGTCACGATCCCGCTGAGGGCGGCCGCAGGAACGATGTCACCGATCGTGGTCGACGGTCTGACTCAGCGTCCGCTGTCCGATCGTCTCGGCTTGACCGAAATCGAAGCAGAGTCAACCCGTGCATTCGGGATGACGTCCACGCCGGACGTGGCGCGCGGCGCAACGGCTGCGCTCGGCGTGTCGTCGGCATTGCCTTTCGCGGATCTCCACATTCAGGGAGGAAATACAGCCGAGCACGTCACCCGTCTAGACGGAGTGCCCATCCGTGACCCAGTGGCTCTCGGCAGGTATCTGGGTGCCTTTAGTCCCCTCGCGGTCGGTCTGATTTCCGTACACACTGGAGGTTTTGGTGCCGCGAGGGGCAGTCACCTCACCGGTACGATCGATGCTCGACACCGACTCAACTTCGTCGATCCTGAGGCAGCACTGCAGGTCGACCCCGTGAGCATCAACCTGCGAGCCGGTACTCCATTCTCAAGCGGCCACGTCCGCGGCTCGTCGATGATTGCCCTTCGTCACAGCGCTTGGCCGCTCCACGCCGACGCCGGCATCGAAGACCTGTTCGTGAGAGCGAATCAGATCGACCCTCTGCTAACTGGACTCTGGCTTGGGTATCCGATCCGGTCCACAGACCTGATCACGCAACGGCAGATCCCGGATGTCAGGTTTTCGGATCTGCATGCAGCGATGACCGTCCGCCCTGATCCGCTGACTACTGTATCGGGCTCGTTGTATCGCGCGGGGAATTACGTCGCGACCACGCACTCGGCTGTCTGGGAAGACCCTCGCTACTCGTCCCTGCTGACATTCGACGACGTCTATGACTGGAGAAACTGGGCTGGGCAGGCTTCATTCTCCCGGATCATCGGAGCCAGGGCCGTAGCCAGTGTGAGTAGCCACGTGGCTATTCACACATCATCGTACGACTACGACTACCGACGAGACCCTTTCTCTGGATCACTCGCCGACGGCTTTCCAGAGAACGCCTCGGCAGGAGCGGCACACTCCCTCCATGAAGTCGGGCTCGCTGGCACTCTCGCGTACAGCCTCACGCGCGGCACTCAGTTCGAGTCCGGCATCAGTGTCGACTTCACTGAGGCGGCGTTCACCGCGGCGAACGCCTGGATATCGTCCCTGTCCTTGAGTTCGGCTGAATCGCGCGTCGCCGGGTACATCGAGGGCCGACATGCCCTCACGTCAGGAATTACACTCGAGGCGGGCAGTCGCCTCACTTTTCTGCCGAGCGGAGGATCGTGGTTCGCGGAGCCACGCGCGTCGGTTCGATTCGATGGCGCACTGGGAGACGTAAGTGGATTCGCCCTCAGAGGTAGCGCTGGCGTCTACCGACAGTTCGTGAGCGGCATTGCCTTCCGTAATGCCGGGCCAGCCGCCATCGTGCCAGAGCTCTGGTTCTGGATCCCATCCGGACCCGACCTGGACCCACCGCGCAGCGTCTTCGCGGGCTTTGACGCCGCGCTTTTTCTGCAGCATGGATTGTCGGTCCACGCGGAGGCCTTCTACCGGCGAGACCACGGCATCCCCGCGCTCGACACCCCGCGCCTTGGATCGCATGTCGGGAACGACGCTGAGGCCGGCCCTGCAGATCCCCTTGCAAGCCTGCACGGGCGAGCCGTGGGCGCAGGCGCCGGCCTACAGTTATCAGGCGCGCGGGGTTTGGCCGCCATTAGTTACAGCTTCGAGACCGCAACACGTACCCGCCCGGGCAGTCCTGTCTCGACCGCTATCGCCGTGCCCTGGGAGGAGCCTCACCGATTGTCGCTGGATGGTCGCCTCAATATCGGGGCGTTTTCGCTGCACTCCTCTGCTCGAGGAGTGTGGGGACGAAAGTGGGCACTGCGGCGGGCATACTACGATTTCCTTGGGGCCGAGGAATCGATCGGTGACCAAGTTTTATCACCACAAGATGACGTGCTTCCTGCCCTACTGCTCGCTGATGTAAGCGGCGCGTATCGACTGTCCGCAGGTCCGATCGGCCTTCGATTGGAGGCAGGCATTGCGAATGTCTTCAATCGGCATAATGTGGTCGACTACAGCCTGGAGGCGACTGGGCCGCAGAGCGCATTGCTCTCGAGAACTCTACCTGGCCGTCGTCTGACGTTCGCGGTGCGAGTGAGCTTCTGACCTGACTGGTCAGATCGGTGGCGCCGGGGTCTACTGGGGTAGCGTCCTCTTGACGCTGTCCATGACCGAGACTCCAGCAGACCTATGCTCATCTCTTTACGAACAGCAACCACAGTCCTCATCGCCGTCACACTGCCATTCCTTCTCGCGACAGAGGCATCCGCGCAGCAGACGTACAACGTCACGGTAGGCGCTAAGACGAGCGCGCACCCCTACTTTGGACAGGGATGGGATGAGGCCTACTACCTCAACGGCACAGAAGGCGCCGAGATAACCCTCGAGCGAGGGTCGACCTACATCTTCCAGATGAACAATGTCGACGCGATGCATCCCTTCTACATCTCGACGAGCGACATAGGGGGTGGAGGCGGGATCTGGGAGAGCGGCGTCAACGGCAACTTCGCCACCGGCAACAACTCGCTGACGTTCACCGTGCCCGACTCGGCACCTGATCTGCTTTGGTACCACTGCGGCACGCACATCATGATGGGATGGCAGATCAACATCGTCGGAGGCACCACCGCAGAGCCGCCGCCGGACGGATTGACGTTCGCTGCGACGTCCATCTACCCCCATCCCGTGCTGAAAGAGGCGACGTTCGTACTGGACGTACCGCAGGAGGCCCTGATTACGCTGGAGATCTTTGACCTGGCGGGTCGCAAACTATTGGAACGTGAGCTTGGACACGTGTCCGCGGGGAGACAGCAAGAGATCACCGTCCAGCTTGGATCGCTTGCGGCAGGAGTCTATGTCCACCGGCTCGTGGCGTCGGGCACCGACGGGGAGTTCTCCTCCACTGGACGGTTAATCGTTGCGCCGCAGACCATACACCGGACGCACTGACGGAACCGCGGAGGTTGCCAAAATCGGGGGTCTATCGGGGCTCGGTGAAAACGTGCATGACACACCGTTGGCACCGGCTATCCCGTATCATCAGAGGTACCCGGTACTCTCGTTGACCCCACAGATCCATGGCAAGCGAAAAGAACCACGACTCGGCCAAGCAGAAAGCACTCGACCTGGCCATCAAGCAGATTGAACGTCAATACGGGAAGGGCGCCGTGATGAAGCTCGGCGAGGCGCCGCCCGTCCAGATTGAGGCGATTCCCACGGGCAGTCTCGCCCTCGATCACGCCCTCGGAGTTGGAGGGGTGCCGCGCGGTCGTGTGGTCGAGATCTACGGTCCCGAATCGTCAGGTAAGACCACCCTCGCCACGCAGATCGTGGCCGAGGCCCAGCGCGCCGGCGGGCAGGCCGCATTCATCGACGCCGAGCACGCGTTTGACGCGACCTACGCCGAAAAGCTCGGAGTGAACGTGGACGAGTTGCTCGTTGCTCAGCCCGACACAGGAGAGCAGGCGCTCGAGATCTGCGACATGCTCGTCCGCTCCGGAGCTCTCGACGTCGTGGTGATCGACTCGGTTGCCGCTCTCGTGCCAAGGGCTGAGATCGAGGGCGAGATGGGTGACAGCCATGTCGGCATCCAGGCACGTCTGATGAGCCAGGCCCTCCGGAAGTTGACAGGCACGATCAGCAGGACCCGCACGACGGTCGTCTTCATCAACCAGATCCGCGAGAAGATCGGGGTGATGTTTGGCAGTCCCGAGACCACGCCCGGCGGACGTGCCCTCAAGTTCTACTCATCGGTCCGGCTGGACATCCGTCGCATCGGTGCGGTGAAGGACGGCACGGAGGTCGTTGGCAATCGCACGCGGGTCAAAGTGGTCAAGAACAAGGTGGCCCCCCCCTTCCGCGAGGCAGAGTTCGACATCATCTACGGTGAGGGAGTCTCCTCGCTCGGTGAGCTCGTCGACATGGCTGTCGACAACGACGTCATCACCAAGTCCGGTTCGTGGTTCTCATACGAGGGCGACACGGTTGGCCAGGGGCGCGATGCCACGAAGCAGTGGCTCCGAGACAATCCCGAGGCCCGAGACGAGATCACCATGCATGTCAAACAGCTCCTCGGGATGATTCCAGCTGAGGTTAGCGACGAAACCCCGACGAACGGCGCGGCCGAATCCGTGCTGTCGTGACCAACGGAGGTGCTCTGATTCGCGTACCCCTCCGCGGTGCACATCTAGCCAGCGTCACACGTTCTGTGGCGCTGGCTTTGGTATTGGTGATTGGGTCGTCCGACGGTTCTGCGCAGGCGACAGTTGACTCCAACGACGGTCTTGGCCTCGATGCCACACTGCTACGCGGGATCTACTCGCAAGATGGAGCCGCGCTGAGTGCGGTCATGCACAGCGTCAACGCATCGAGCAATCCGAGCTTCTATCTAGCGGTCCCTGTGCTGGCCGTTGCGACAGTATCGATCGGTGACGAGCGTCGCGACTGGGATCCGGCGTTTCGCCTTGGTCTATCGCAGCTTGGTGCGGCGGCGGTCGTGTACGGCCTCAAACACACCGTCCGACGCGATCGGCCTTACTTCGCCGAGGACGATATCGAGATCAAGGGGCGGCATGATCACTCTCGGAGTCCTCATCTTTCGTTTCCCTCCGGACACGCAGGGTTGGCCTTTGCCATCGGTACGTCTCTCAGCCTTTCCTACCCTGAGTGGTACGTCGTCGCGCCGGCCATGACCTGGGCTGCACTGGTTGCGTACAGCCGACCGTGGCTGGGGGTGCACTATCCGAGCGATGTGCTCGCTGGAGCCGTGATCGGAAGCGGGTCCGCCATCCTTGTCCACCTTCTCGCTCCGTCGATCAATGGCTCGGACGACGTATCAGTACACGGCGCACGTATGGTGCCTATCGTAGTTCGGTTCTAGAGAATGGCACGGACGAACCAGGGATTCGACCTGCAGGGCCACCGGGGAGCCAGAGGCCTGGCT
>JBJHBB010000018.1:0-1969 GCA_050485265.1 Rhodothermales bacterium
GGAGATCTCGGCGATGTGATCGGCGGTGAGGTACTTGCGCTTCTCGCCGAGGCTCTTGCGCATCTTGGCCCACTTCGAGCGGGCATCGACGAGCTGCACCTTCCCACGACGGTGCGGGGCCTTGCGGTTGGTGACGACCCAGAAGTACGTCGAGATGCCGGTGTTGTAGAACAGCTGGTCCGGCAACGCGACGACCGCCTCGAGCCAATCGTTCTCGATGATCCACCGCCGGATCTCCGACTCGCCCGATCCTGCGCCGCCCGTGAACAGCGGCGAGCCGTTGAACACGATCGCGATCCGCGACCCACCCTGATCGACGGGCTTCATCTTCGAAATCATGTGCTGCAGGAACAGGAAGCTCCCGTCGTTAATCCGCGGGGTCCCGGCCCCGAAGCGGCCAGCGAACCCGAGCTGCGCGTGCTCGTCCTCGATGACCTTCCGGATCTTCTTCCACTCGACCCCGAAGGGCGGGTTGGCGAGCAGATAGTCGAAGGTGCGGCCCTGGTGTCCATCCTGTGAGAAGGAGTTGCCGTGCACGATGTGGGTGGCGTCCTGACCCTTCAGCATCATGTCCGAGCGGCAGATCGCGTAGGTCTCGGCGTTGAGTTCCTGCCCGAAGACCTCCAGCCGGGCGTGCTCGTTCAGCGAGGCGAGGTGCTGCTGGGCGATCGAGAGCATCCCGCCGGTGCCGGCCGCCGGATCCAGCATCGTCTTGACGACCCCGGGCTTGGAGAGCAGGTCGTCGTCCTCGATGAACAAGAGGTTCACCATCAACTCGATGACTTCACGCGGGGTGAAGTGCTCACCTGCGGTCTCGTTGGAAAGCTCGGAGAACCTTCGGACGAGCTCCTCGTACAGGTAGCCCATCTCGGTGTTCGACACGGCTTCAGGACCGAGGTCGCGCTCGCAGAACTTCGACACGACCAGGTAGAGCAGGTTCGCGCTGTCGAGTCGGCTGATCTGGACGTCGAAGTCGAACTTGTCGATCACCTCGCGGGCGGTCTCGGAGAACCCCGCGATGTAGGCCCGCAGGTTGTCGGCGATGTTCGACGGGTCGTCGAGCAGCTTCGGCAGGTCGAGCTTCGAGACGTTGTAGAACTGCTCGCCAGCGACCGAGGTCAGCACCGGGTCCAGGTTCTCGAGCTTGCCCTGAAGCTGCGCTTGACGCTCGAGCACCGCAGCCTTGGTCGGTGCCAGCACACAGTCCAGCCGACGCAGCACCGTTAGCGGCAAGATGACCTTGCCGTACTCGGACTGCTTGTAGTCACCGCGCAGCAGGTCGGCGACCGACCAGATGAACGCCTTGTGATTGTTGACCACGTTGTCAGCCATGTCACCCCGACAGCTCGCCACCGACATACACGACGTCGATGCTAGGGGCACGCGACGTCACGGGCCGCGACGCCGCGTCACGCCCGGTTGAAGGGACCTGGACGACCTGAGCCAGGCGGTCAGGGGCCGCCGAGGATGAGCCTGGCGAGCGAGGTGGCGGTGCGTGCGTCGGCGGCCGGCAGAACGTGGCTGTAGGTGTCGAGGGTGATGCCGATGCTCGCGTGTCCGAGCCGTTCCGAGATGATCTTGACGTCGTGCCAGCCCTCGGCGGCGGCCAGGGCTGCACTCGCGTAGGTGTGGCGGAGGTCGTGCAGTCGGATGCGTGGGAGCCCGGCCTGCTCCGAGTGGTGCAGGAACCACCGGCTGAGTCGTTCTGGGTTGATCATCCGGCCGTCTTCCCAGGTGACCACGAGGCGGGACCGTGCGCGGCCACGGTGGTCCTCGTTCCGTTCGGTCCAGGCTGGACCGAAGGCGAGCCGCTCCTCGGCCTGCCGGGCCCGGTGACGTCGAAGCGCATCGACGGTCGTCGGGTCGAGGGCCATGGTCCGGGCGCCGGCGCGACTCTTGGGCTGGTCCTTCCAGGTGACCTTGTTGTCGACGACGCCGAGTGTCCAACGGACGCTGAGCCGAGCTGCAT
>JBJHBB010000018.1:1979-11711 GCA_050485265.1 Rhodothermales bacterium
TCCCACGTGAGTCCCGCGACCTCGCCCCGTCGCATCCCGGTCGTCGCGAACAACAGCCAGGCGGCGTACAGCCGGTCGTCGGCCACCTGCAACAGGAACCTGCGAAGTTGCTCCGGCGTCCAGATGCGCTGTTCGCTGCGATGTCCACGGGGCGGTTCGACGCCATCGGCCACGTTGCGCTGCAGGAGTCCTCGCCGCACCGCGTCGACGAGGGCCTTGTGGATGATCCCGTGGAGGTTCGCGAGCGTCTTGGGACTCAGCCCCTGTCCGCTTCGTCCACCGTTGCGCTCGAGCCGGTCGTAGAGTGCTTCGAGATGCTGCGGCTTGAGCTCGGTCAGCAAGATGCCACCGAGATTCGGGACCAGGTACTTCTCGACGTAGGTTCGGTACCCATCCCACGTGCCGATGCTGACGCGTCCTCGAGACCTTCCAGTCTGGTCCCGCAGGGGCCTGCAGTTGGGCAGCCAGGTCTCGACGAGGTAGTCGCCGAACGCCAACTTCGAGGGGACAACGAAGTGGCCCGACTGGATCTCGGCGAGCGAACGGGTTCGGGCCTCCTGTGCCTCCCGCTTGGTGATGAATCCCGACCGCCACACTTGACGCCGTGCGATGACGCGGCGCAGCGGCTTGCCGCACTTCGGGCAGGTGGTCGGCTGCGGCTCGGGGTCCTGCTGCCAGTAGCGCCTACCGCCGCAGCTCGCGCACTGCATCGCGGGCTGATCGCCAACGTCGAACACGACGGCCCACTTGGCACCGCGCTTGCGGATGTGTCCCTCCATGGCCTACTTGCCTCGCACTCGCAGCGCCGGTGAAGCGCGGTGATCAGGAGACATTGTGCCGGCCGCCGGTGACACTGCGCTGGCCAGTCCGGTCCTGGATCAGCGGCTCGGCTGCGGAAGCAAGCCACTCTTCGAAGGCCTGCCGCGGCACGACCAAACGGCGGCCGACGCGAAGCGCGGGAATCCGCCCCTCACGAGCCCACCGGTAGGCCGAGCCGCGCGAACAGCCCAGCAACTGGGCAACTTCGGGGATGTTGAGGGTCTGCCGATCGAGCGGCTCGTTGAGGTTCGGCGACGACATGAGAACTCCTCGGGCTAAGGGCCGAGTGCTCCAGATTGTGCGTCGAGCCGAACAAGCGGCGGGTCCAAGTGATGCGCTGTTGCGGCATGTTACCGGACCAAGCGTACCGGCACGAAGGACAACCACTAGAGTTCGCCTGTGTCTGAGGGTCATCGCCCCGATCTGACGGAGTAACTACTTCGCGTACGGAAATCGAACCGTCGTTTGCGGAAACGAACCGCGACCGACTTGCTACTTCGCTCCAAACCGCGGAACTCGAGGTTCGAGTCCCGATACGAGTTCTGTTCGTGCGTGTAGTCGCCTGTCCGATCGCGAAGCGTTCAATTGCACATCAACGTTGCGTGTAGTTACTCGGTTGCGCCGGACACCGCCAGCAACACACACCCTTTCAGCGGTCGACGAGAGCAGCGTTCAGCCTTCACGCCGACGGAGGGCAAGGAATTCGTTGACGGACTTGGTCGGCCGACAAGGGGCCTAGCCCTCTTGCCGTCGACGCTGGAGGAGCGCGAACTTCCCGTCCGGCCAACCAGGCGCCCCACTGCGCAACGGTGATCCCAACCGACCTCGCTTGAACGCCCAAGACGTGGGTGCCGAACAACCACATGAGCCGGGGGACTGTTGCTGAGAGGCTTGCGCCGAGCCCTCACCTCGGCGACTGCCGGAGCACGGCTTGAAACTCGCACAGTCGCTGCGTCGCGGCAGGAGAGTAAGAACTTCTGGTGTCAGGGTTGAGAGGGGCGCGAGCGCTCGGACGTCAGAACTCTCGAAGCTGGCCGCTTCTGACGAGAAGTCCGATCGCTCTCGGCCGGTCCCGTCAGCCACGTCCGGTATTGATGAACTGCACTGACACCGGTCCCCACGACCTCCGGACGTGAGTCGAACTTGCCCATCGGCAGGTCCGGCGCACAGTCCCTCGCGCGGACCGGCACGTCGCTGCGTCACTCGGCAGTCCAGAAGACTCGAGGGGCCGAACCAGGCACCGTGAAGAGTTGACCAAGAAGTCATCAACGAAGCCGGGACCGCCCGAGGCACGCGAGGGGCAGCGCTGGTTGCATCGTCCTCGCCACGATCCCACCCGCCCCGGCTACCTGGGCGCTCAACTCGGCCAACGGCTTCGGCGGTCGCCGCGCCCCGGGACTCGGAATAGCAACACCAGGCGGGTACGAACCTCCGCACAATGCCCCCGACGAACCGTGGCGTTCCTGGGAGACGCTCGGTCCGCGGAGGGTAGGAACTTGCCCTCAGTAGCTCGCCATGGCACAGCTCGGAACGCTGCTAGACTCGATGCAACGCGCGGCACCTACGCGGCACAACTACACGGCCTTCGCTCGGGCATCCGAGCATTCGGATACGCCACCCTGTCGGGAACACGGCGCGTTCCAGCAAGATGCCGAAGCCCGCCCGGTCGTCTAGTAACACAGAACCCAGCAGCCAACTTTCTTCAGCGGTCGCCGACAAACTTCAAGTCGACAAGCTTCGCCTCTACACGCAGCTCGAGACACAGAACTCACTCTGGCAGCCGGGGCGAGGCGGAAGTTGGACTGTCCGCGGCCGGTCACAGCAGCAGATCGTGTTGCCCCTGGTGTCGACCACCGGAGCGCCGGTGCGTGTCGAAATTCGCGACTATCGCGCGACGACGCAGGAGTGGCTAATCGAGTTCAACCCCTCGAACTTCGTGCACGTGCCAGGGGGCCGCGGAGTACGGGTGGGAGACATGTCCCGAGTCCTGAGCACGCTCGAGAAGTTCTTCGAGAAGGAAGGCGCGATCAAGCGGGCGAACGGTTTCCTTCAGAGGGCCAAGGTCACGCGCCTCGACCTCTGCATCGATTTCGACGTGGGGGCCGCTCTCTGCAGTCCGATTCTCAGGGCGCTCTATTCGCTTCGTCGCGATGGGAGAACCAAGCCACACCTGTATCGGGGCCTGAACGAAGGCGAGACGCTGCAACTCGAACCCGGACGGAAGAAGCCGAACGGAAGATTCAGCTGGATCTTCCGCCTCTACGACGCGTTTGCGTTGGCACCAGAGCGTGCTGGTCTCCGGGCGGAACTGCAGCTGAGGACGAAGCCTCTCCGCCGAGCCGGCGTCAAGGTGGTAGGGGACCTGCTGCAGTTCGACGCTGCAGCGGAGTACGTCAAGTACTGGCAGCGATGCCGCTTGGGGGCCGAGATCGTTGCAGGATCCGAACTCGCCGGGCGCCTCCAGCAGCAGGGCAAGGACGCGGGCTGGAAGGCGAATCTGGTAGGAGCCACGCTGGGGTATATCTACTTGCGAGACCACGCAGCGGTTCTCGCAAGCCAGTACTCGGAGCATCATCGCAAGAAGTTCGAGCACCTGCTGCAGGCTGCCCGGTGCGAAGCCATCGATTGGGAAGATCGTGTTGAGGGCCGCCTGGATCTGCTGACGCAGTCCTTCGTGAGGGAGTAGCTCCGTCGCGAGGCGCTCGCCATGGGTGCCAGGCAGCGGTCGTGGTTCGCGTACCCGCAGGATGCGGTACCCGGCGAACGGAGCCCAAGTCCGCTCCACACTCCCTCCTCGCGATCCATAGAGCCCGACACTGCGCACGAGGGATCGACCGTGGTCAGGCAGATGGGGCGAGGTCCAGCGTCGGGGAGGCCGCCGCTCGCGCCCTCGGGCAGGAGTCCGAAGCGAAAGGGTGCCAGCCGCCCTTGGACGCAGGTCTCGCGGCGATAGGACCGGCAGGATCGAAACCGCCGCACTTTGGCTGATAACATCGATTATCGGTCAGCTTGGGCAGGGGCTTTTTTGGTGGCGGGCGACGTCGGTCTCGAACTTCCGGATCGTGGTCGAGCGTTGAAGCTGCACCGCGCTGCACAGGACGAGCTCCGCGACGCTGAACTCGGGTCGCACTCCGAGCGGTGGCATCGAGCAGTCGAGACCAAACTGTTGGATCTGTCGCCCAACAGCCGCCGGGCCTACCGCCGGGAGCTCGAGCGCTGGACCGCGTTCGTGGACGCCGTGGATGGCATCGAGCCCTTCGATGCGACCGTGGCCCACGCCAGGGCCTACCGGACGTGGCTGCTCGAGAACCAAGGCCTGGCTCCCTCCAGCGTGGCTCGCGCTCTGGCGGCGCTCTCGGGCATCTACCTCGACGTCGCCGAGACCGCCCCTGAGCTGGGTTCGCTCAACCCGTTCCGTTCGGTGCGTCGACCCAAGCTCGATCGGGTCCGCTCGACGCCCAGCTTGTCGGTCGACGAGGCGCGCGAGTTCATCGACGCCGCTCGCAACCTCTCGCCACGTGCGTACGCGCTCGTGCTGCTGCTGCTCGGCACCGGTCTGCGCCTCTCGGAGGCGCTGGCAGCCGACATCGGCGACCTGCGGGTGCATCAGCGCGGCACGCTGGTGCTCACGGTCACCCGCAAGGGCGGCCAGACCGCCCACGTCGGCCTGCCAGCTCCGGTCGTTGCGGCCCTGGACGGCTACTTCCGTTCGCGCATTTCGTCTCAATCGCGGACGCTCGTCCACGCGTGTCGGGCGAAGCGGTTCCAGTCCCAGCCGTTGTTCGTCGGCGCCAACGGACGCATGTCCGCCAACGAGGTCCGTCGCGAGCTCGAGCGCACCTGCCGGGCCTGTGCGTGGCCGGCTGGGCGCGTCACCGCCCATGGCCTGCGCCACACCTTCGCCACCACCGCGGTCGAGGACTGCGAGGTCCAGGTCCGGGCGGTCCAGCACGCGCTCGGGCACGCCACGGCGGCCACCACCGAGACCTACCTGCACGACGATCGGTTCTCGGCGGCGGTGAACGACACGGTGACCGACCGGCTCCTGGACGGCGCCAGCTAGCAAACCCTCGGTTTGACGACGCGCACCGCATCACACGGCACGTGTTACCTGGCAACCCCCACCGTTAAGTGGGCCGTGCTCTGGAGAGCCCGGCCTGATCTCAGCACCGAAGCACCGGGCATGAGACGCCCTGTACCCCGCCCGGCCGAACTCGGACGTCCGCGGGTCGTCGAGGCCGAGCCGCCACGTTCGGAGCTTGGCTGCAGCGGAGCCCCTGTGGTGCCCGCCGGGTGGAGGACTTGGGTCCCCAATAACGATGGCGTCGGTCCGCCAACCATCGAGCGCTACCTCGCCAAGCGTGAGCCCTTGGCTGGGCGAAGTCTTCCTAGGCGCGCGTCGCGGCCTAGGCAGGCGAAGATCCCCAACGACTTCGAGGTCAAGACCTCAAGTTTCGTGTGGAACATGCCCGCACTCGCGACGCTACGGATGGACCGTGTCCTGCCGACTACCTTCCAACGAAAGCCTCTCTCCAAGGCTGCTAGCTGGGCTTGCGGGTGAAGAACCTGGCTCCGGCAGTGGCAACGATGAGGATGATGCCAGCAAAAACGAACCGGACCCAGAACGGGAAGCCGATAATGAACAGGCCATTTGTTCCGATAGCTACGAAGTAGACGCCTATCAGTGTCCCCACGATGTTGAACTGGCCCCGCCGAAGGGTGACTGATCCGAGGAAGGCCGCGGCGAAGGCCGGCAGTAGGAAGGGATTGCCCATTTGCGCTACTGCCGATCCGTTTCGGGCTGCCTGCAGAAGACCAGCGAAGGCTGCGCAGAATCCGGAGAACATGAAGGCAAGGATGACATAGCGATTCACGCGGATACCAGACATGCGCGCCGCAGCACGATTGCCTCCGATTGCGTGGAACGCGCGGCCCGTCGAGGTGTACCGAAGCAATACGTAGCTCACAATAGCGAAGAGGATGAGGAAGATCGTCGGGGTCTGGACGCCAAGGATACGGGCGCGACCGATGGCGATGAAAGCGGGCGGGATGCCCTCGAAGATTACTCGGCCATCGGTGTACCAGAGGCTGAGGCCATCAATGATGCTTCCCATCGCAATGGTTGCGACGAGTGCCGGTACTTGGAAGTTCGCGATCAGAACGCCGTTGACGAACCCCACCATGACGCCAACCAAGAGACAAATGGTGATTGCTGCAGGAATGGAGAGATTGGTCGTCGAAACGAGGCCTGCGCTGAGTGCCCCAGAGATAGAGAAGATGCCAGCAATCGAAAGGTCGAACTCTCCGGTGAGGAGCACGATCGTGAGTCCGAATGCGAGGATGGCTAGGACGGCCTGGTCGTTCAGCACCGTCGTGAGGTTGGCCGCGGAAAAGAACGTGTCGCCGATCAGGAGCGTGAAGCCAAGGAACATCACGGCAAACGCGATGACTGGCCCCCAAGGACCGATGTCGACGATGGCTTGCCGGCGACGTTTTCTGCCAGTCTCTCGAGTGGCTCCGACTTCCTCCGTTGTGCTGCTCACAGGCGCTTCCCCTACCCTGGCTCTCGATATAGAGATTCCAGCATGTTCGGTTCCGTGATGTCGCGATTACTGAGCTCATCGACAACGCGTCCCTCGACGATTACCAGAACACGCTGGCAGAGGCCTTCGAGCTCAGAGAGCTCGGAGGAGATCAGCAGAACAGAGACGCCCTGTCTCGCGATGTCGTGGATGAGGCGGTAGATGTCTTCCTTCGCTCCTACGTCGACACCGTGCGTTGGCTCGTCGAGCAGGAGGACCTTGAGTGGCCGAGCGAGCCATTTCGCCAGAATCGTCTTCTGCTGGTTTCCGCCAGAAAGCTCGCGCAGCGCAGTCTTGATAGTGCGGGTCCGGATATCGAAGGTCTCCACTGCATCCCGAGCGGCCGCCACTTCGACCCGCTGACGCATGAATCCGAACCGACTGAATGCGTGACGCCATGGCAGTGTGATGTTCTGCCAAACGGGTGCTTCCGGAAGGAATCCGTCAGCCTGGCGGTCTTCAGTGACCAGGCCGATTCCTCGCGACACCGCATCGGCGGGGTGGCGGAATCGAACTGGATCTCCATCTAGCAGAATCTGTCCGTGCGCGGGGCGGCGTGCCCCGAAAGCGAGTTCGGCAACATTCGTTCGGCCAGATCCGCCGAGCCCGGCGAGTCCTAGGATCTCGCCGCGGTGCAGATCGAACGACACGTCGGCTAGTACCTCGTCTGACACGTTGCGGAAGGACAGGACTGCTTCTTGCTCGACAGCAACTTCTTCTTGCTCGAAGCGCTTCGATGGGTCTTTGCCAACGATCAGTCGAGTCAGCGACGCGGCCGTCAGGGCCGAGGTAGGCTCCGTGCAGACGACTTCTGCGTCCTTCATGACTGTGACGCGGGCAGTTAGCTCGAAGATCTCCGCCAGCCTGTGGCTCACGTAGATCACTGCGACGCCGCTGTCGCTCAGCCGCTCAATCAGGCCGAAGAGGCGTTCGACTTCCTCCTCGGTCAAGGGCGCGGTTACCTCGTCGAAGACGACGATCCTCAGGTCGATCGTGAGAACCCGGGCGAGGGCCACGAGTTGCGCCTCGTGAACGCTCAGGTCTGCAAGGAGGCTGGATGGGTGTACGTGGTTGAGGCCGACCTCATCGAGTACCTGTCGAACTGCGTGGTGGTGTGCCTTCCACGAGATGAGCCGAGTGCGGCCCCGTTCAAAGTTCAGTCCGAGGGTGACGTTCTCTGCAACGGACAGGCTCGGTATGAGTGCTGGTACCTGATGGATGAAGCCGATGCCTGCCCGGGTGGCTTCCGACGGGTGCGCACTCGCGAACGGTTGCCCGTCGAGCAGGATCTCTCCGGAGTCCGCTTGCAGTTCACCCGCTAACACCTTGATGAGAGTGCTCTTCCCGGCACCGGTCTCTCCCACCAGGCCGTGGACTTCCCCGGGGCTTACTGCAAAGGAAGCTCGGTCGACCGCGACCTGACCCGCGAACGACTTCACAATCTTGCGAAACTCGAGGATTGGTGGGCGGGAGTGATGCCCCCGCCCACCGTCGTGCGGCTGATCTGGCAAGGAGAGGTCCTTGAGAAGCCGGCTGTACGCGGCGGTCGCTCAGTCGACGTTCCAGAGTTCTCGGTACTGGCTTCGGAAGTCGAAGTCGCCCTGCCACGTCTGCCCTTCAGGAGGCAGGTTGTCCTCGGTGATGAGCCGGTAGCCGATGTAGGGCTCATTGAGAGGCTCGCCCTGCAGATGTCGGTTGAGCTCGTCGACGAGAGCCCATCCGGCCCACTCAAGGGGATAGCCGATGCTGGCCACCTGTACCGACCCCTCCCGGACGAAGTTGAGGTTCTCGAGGTTGGCGTCGTACGAGATTCCGCTGATCTCGTCGCGTCCAGCTCGCTCGACCGCACGGACGACCGAGGTGAGGATCGCGTCGAAACCTGCGAACACCCATTGGACGGTCCCCGGAGGATTGGATTGCAGCATCGCACTGGCTTGTTCCTCCAGCGGAGGACCTATCTGGGCCCCGGGGATGAACTCGTCGAACACGATCTCGGTGTCGTCCGGGGCCAGTTCATCGAATATCTCGCGGACACCTTCGGCGCGGAGGGCGACTTCGGGGTTCTCGTTGTGGTCGAAGATCGCGACGCTTCCGCCACCTTCAGTGATCATGTAGGCCCCAGCGGCCCGCCCGGCCTCGCGGTTGTCAATATTGATCTCCATCAAGCCGCCCCACGGTGCTGGATCGCCGGAGAAGGACGTGATCACGGGGATGTCGTTGTTGACTGCGTTCTCCACGGCGTCGCCGATACCGCCGGCGTAGATCGAGTTGAGGATGATGGCATCGACCCCCTGGCTAACAAGGGAATTGACCCCCTCTGCCATCACCGTCGGGTCAAGCTCGCCGCTGATTCGAATGACGTCCCAGCCGACCAGGTCTGCGGCCTCCTCGACGCCATCGCTCTGCCGGGAGCAGCCCTCGACGAATTCGGCGCAGTTAACGACGCCAATGGTGATGTCCTCGAGAACGGGCGGCGCGGTGTCCGGACCGGCCCACTCGGTGATCGGGGCGCTCGCTTCCTCCACGATCTGCTGTGCTTCAGCCATCGCATCGGAGGAAGCGTCTGCCGATTCGTCGGCTGGCTCGTCGGCTGGCTCGTCGGCCGGCTCATCGGCCGACTCGTCGACGGATTCGTCCGCCGGCTCATCGGCTGCCTCGTCGGCGTCATCCTCCGCTGCGCAGGCGCTGATCATGAGCGCGAACGCGACCACCAGGCTCGCGCGGACGATCCAGTTCCAGCGCCGGCTCAGCCAATGCCTCGCCATGGTCCTGATCATTTGGGGCCCCTCTCCTAGTGGCACGGCTATGTCCGAGTACTGGGAAGCCGAACTCGGGCGGTGGCGTGCCTACGTCTCCCGAAACAACGCTTGGCAGGCCTCCCAGACCCACGCCTCCTGCACCACCGTGCAAGCGGTTGCGACATTACGATGGTTCGGTTTCGGCGTCAAGGGATGTCCGCGGTTCCGTGGTGGCCCCGGTAGCTGGGTCCGGTGGGTGGCAGAGTTCCCGCGGATGCGGCGCTAGACGAGCCCCAACGTGGGCGGTCCTGACGGGCAGCCGCCCCAGCCCCCGGTGCTTGTGCGACTCAGGCCCACGAAAGGGTGCCCTGCAACAGCGTGATGTGACGCAGGCTGTGGGCGTTGTGCTGCAACGGTTCCAGAAGATTCGCCAGCATGCGGCGGTTGGTATCGATCTGATCCCGGTCCTGCCATCCGGTGGTGAGACCGGGCTGCTCGTGGAGCGCGGCGTAGACCAGCCGGGTGACATCGCTGAATCCCGCCGCTGCCCTGGCGCACGCGGCCGCGTCGGTCAGATCCAGGCTGATGTACTC
>JBJHBB010000018.1:11721-12442 GCA_050485265.1 Rhodothermales bacterium
AGCTTGACTCGCGGATCACGAGCCGAGGGGTGAACAGTTGTGGCTCCGGAGCCGAACGGTCGGCAGGCCCGAGCAGGGCGTCGACGGCAGCGGAGCCCATCTCGTCGAGCGGGATGTGCACTGAACTCAGTGGCACCGGCAGAAGGCCGGCGTATTCGGAGTCGTTGTAGCCCACGACGGCAAGGTCCCCGGGGACGCTGAGCCCGCTGTCTCTGGCGGCCCCGAGGACGCCGATGGCCGTCGCATCGTTGATGGCGAAGATCGCTGTCGGCCGATCGGTGTGGCTGAGTAGCGCCGCAGCTGCGGCCGCGCCGCTGCCGGCTCGGAAGGTTGAGTGGCGAATCAAAGCGTCGTCGACGTCGAGCCGGCTCTCCCGAAACGCCCGCAGGCAACCCGTCAGGCGCCCGACGGACGTACTGACGTCCGAGGGTCCGGCAACGATCCCGATCCGTCTGTGCCCCTGAGAGACCAGGTGTCGACCGACGAGGTAGCCGCCCAGCTCGTCGTCCGCTCGTATCGACATGTGATTGCCGCTGGTCCGATTCAAGAGCACGAACGGCACGTCGAGCGAGGCTAGGTAGTCCGGGGTCGGATCTTCGAGACGCGCAGTTGCGAGGACGATTCCGTCGACCCGCCGCTCAAGCAGGTGCTCCGTTAGGCGCCGGCACTCCAACGGGTCATCGTGCGTGCTGACCGTCAGGGCCTGGTAACCGAGCTGCCG
>JBJHBB010000019.1:0-12356 GCA_050485265.1 Rhodothermales bacterium
ATTCACGACACAGAAAACATAAATATAAAGTTGACGATTGACTATCCCGGCATCGTGGCCCTCGACGCCGCCCTGGAGGTGTACGAGGCGCACGACCCGGCTGTAGCAGAACAGACCATCCTCAGCCTGTCCAGGCGCGCCGCCGACGGGCTTTCATCGCTGGGACTCCGGAGGTTCGGCACAGACGATCCCACGCATGCGTCGGGCATCGTCACGTTCGAGCATCCCTCACCTGAATCTGTCGCGCTAGCCATGGCCGATTCCGACGTCCGGTTCTCAGTTATCAATCGGCTTGTGCGCGTATCGCCAAGCTGGTACAACACGCCCGAGGAAGTCGACCGCGTCGTTGACTTCATAGCCACCACTTTATGAGTGAGTCTAACCTGACGGTTGTCCATCTGGAGGTGCCCGACGGTTATCGCGCGTGCGGGCGGTTGGACGTGTACATCAGCGAGGCGCTTCCGAACCTCTCCCGGTCCAAGGCGCAGCGCCTGATCAAGGATGGTCATGTCTCCGTCGACGGAAAGGCCGAGCAGAAGGTCAGCACACCGGTTCAGGCGGGCCGGTCCATCGAGGTTCGTCTACAACGGCCTCCACCCGTCGAGGCTATGCCCGAGGACATTCCCTTGAGTATCGTCTACGAGGATGAGTGGCTCATCGTCGTCGACAAACCCGCGGGAATGGTCGTGCATCCGGCGTACGGTCATCGGGGAGGTACGCTGGTGAATGCGCTTCTCTTCCATGTTGGCGGAGCACCTGTCACGATCGACGAAGCGGGGGAGATAGACGACGATGACGAGGATGTCGGCCTCTCGACAGCCACGGCCGCACCGCGTTTCGAGGGAGACGTCACCGTTCGTCCGGGCATCGTCCACCGGCTGGACAAAGACACTAGCGGCTTGCTCGTAGTCGCCAAGAATGACATGGTGCATGCGCAGCTGGCCGCGCAGTTCATGGACCGGAGCATTCGGCGCAGCTACCTCGCCATCTTGTGGGGAGTGCCCGATCCGCCGGAAGGCACGGTCGAGTCATTCCTGGGGCGTGATCATCGCGATCGCAAGCGCATAGCCGTCGTCCCTGAGCAAAAGGGCAAGCACGCCGTGACGCATTACGAGGTCGTTGAGGGGTTCCAGCATCTTTCAGTTGTGCGATTCAGGCTGGAGACGGGTAGAACGCACCAGATCCGTGTCCATGCGAAACACATCGGCCGGCCCGTGCTAGGTGATCGGACGTATGGGGGTGATTCCCTGCGATTCGGACCGGACACCGCCAAGCGGCGTCAGTTCTTCCAGAACCTTTTCAGCCAGTTACCCCGGCAAGCGCTGCACGCGCAGTTACTCGGTTTCGTCCACCCGGTAACCAAGGATGAACTTGACTTCGAGGCCCCCATCCCCGAAGACATGGCGGCCGTGATCAGCCGACTCATATCGGTCGAAGGCTAGGGAGAATGCGTCCCGCCTTTCCGGATTCTTGGGAAGGTGCGACCGGGTCGGCGCTTATCTTCGCAAGCTTGCCACAGGACGCAGATATGCCCACCGGATCCAATTCAGTCGCGCAATTGCTCACCCCCGAAAGGGTTCGCGTCGGATACTCGGGATCTACGAAGGAAGAACTAATCGACGGGCTGGTGGATCTACTGTCCGGCGTCCCGGAGGTCCGTCGCCTGGAGGTCGTTCGGGGTGACGTCTGGAAGAGGGAGGAGCAGATGTCGACCGGCGTCGGCAAGGGCCTCGCGCTGCCTCACGCTCGCACTGAGGCGGTGTCGGACACAGTGGGAGCGCTCGCAGTGACGGCCGATCCAGTCGACTTCGATTCGATCGATGGGCAGCCGGTGCGGATTGTACTGCTGATGGTCGGCCCGGTCGCGGCACGTGCGCGCCACGTGGCACTGCTGGGACGAATTTCGCGACTGGTCAATCGAGACGACTTTCGCGACGCGCTCCTTGAGGCCTCGGACCCGAATGCGGTCATTGAGATCATCCGCGAGGCCGAGAAGGGCCTCGACGTCTGAACCGGCCCCGGAGGCAGAGCATGGATCTCCAGCACGTCAAGGGCACGTTCGACATCCTCCCTGACGGATACCTGCAGGGTGACACGACCATCTTCCCTGCGTCAAACTGGACGGATGCCGAGGCACGGATCCGGGGCGTGCTCGAGCGCTTCAACTTTGAAGAGATTCGCACTCCAATCATCGAGCCCGTCGAGCTCATCGCGCGGGGCGTCGGCCAGACCACCGACATCGTTCAGAAGGAGATGTTCGCCTTCCGGCGCGGTGACGACGAGTACGTTCTGCGACCGGAGGTGACGGCGTCGGTCATGCGTGGATACCTGGAGCATCACCTTGACCAGCGTGGTGGTGTGCAGAAGCTGTTCTACCTGGGCCCCTGCTTCAGAGCAGAGCAGCCGCAGAAGGGCAGGTATCGGCAGTTTCACCAGTTCGGCACGGAGACCCTAGGAACGGACGATCCTTCTGCAGACGCCGAAACGATCGCCGCCATGCTCGCGATCTATGCCGAGTTCGGCGTCACCAATACGACCTTGCGGATCAACTCGCTGGGCGACGCAGACGATCGCAGGAGATTCCGCGAGGCGCTGCGGACTTTCCTGAAGCCGTACGCGGAGGAGTTGTCTGACATCAGCCGTCAGCGCCTCGAGACAAACCCGCTGCGGGTCCTGGATACCAAGAACGAGCGCGAGCAGGAAATCCTTCGCGATGCTCCCCGGCTCCCGGATTTCCTCGGGGATCAGCCGCGGCGACACTTCGACGAGGTTAAGTCTCTTTTGACAGATATCGGAATCGAGTTCGAAGAGGACCCGGACCTCGTTCGTGGACTCGACTACTATTCGCGCACGGCCATCGAACTGGAGAGTCCCGACCTGGGTGCGCAGAGCGCTCTGGCGGGAGGCGGGCGCTACGACGGACTGGCCGAGGCCATCGGAAGCGCGAAGCGCGTGCCCTCGGTCGGGTTCGCAGGGGGCATGGAGCGGCTCTTCGTGGCCATGAGCGCAACAGGCGTCGAACCGTCCCCCTCAGCGGCTCCGATGGCATTCTTCGTTGCGCTCGGCGATCCTGCGCGCAGAGCCGTATTCAAGCTGGCCGCGGACCTGCGTGGCGCCGAAGTTGCGACTGGTCTCGACCTTCGAGGTAGATCGTTCAAAGCCCAGATGAGGGAGGCGAACCGGCAGCGCGCCGCGTTTGCGATCATCGTGGGTGACGACGAGCTTCAGAACTCCGCGGTCCAGGTGAAGACGATGGCATCGGGCGAGCAGCAAGCCGTCGCGATGGACGAACTGGTGGACTTCCTCCGCAACCTCTCGGCGCAGGGTTAGCAGCTGCGCCCAAACTCCCCACACGATGTATCCGCGACTGACAGACCTGCTCCGCGACTTCCTCGGGATCAACCCACCATTCGACCTTTACACGTACGGGTTGATGGTGGCCATCTCGATCCTGGTCGCGACGTGGATCACCAAGATCGAACTCGACCGGAAGTACCGCGAAGGCATTGTCGGACCGGTCGACATTCAGGACCGCCAGAAGAAGGGCCGCGCTCGCAATGTCAAGGCCAGCCCGTCGGCACTGGTCTGGACGATGATGCTGCTGGCTGCCTTCTTCGGTGTGGTAGGCGCGAAGCTCTTCCACATCCTGGACAATTTCGGCGAGTTCGTCCGCCAGCCGACCGCCTACCTGCTGACCACGGACGGACTGACGTTCTATGGCGGGATGATCGTCGGCTCGGTCGCCGTCCTCCTCTACGCACGGAAGAAGGGGGTCAACATCGGTGCCCTCTTCGATTCGATCGCGCCGGGGCTGATGCTCGCCTACGGAACGGGGCGCATCGGATGCTACCTGGCCGGCGACGGAGACTGGGGAATTTGCTCGAGTCTGGCGGACAAGCCGGCCTGGATACCAGGCTTCCTGTGGAGTGAGACATTCCCCAACAACTACCTGGGTATTGACATACCCGCACTCTGCGGGCCTGAGTACGACGGCGTCTACCCGACCATGTTGTACGAGTTTGGGATGGCGGTAGTGCTTGCCGGCTTGCTCTGGGGATTCCGCAAACACCACTTTTGTGCGGGGTGGCTATTCATGATGTACTTCGTCCTGGCCGGAATCCAGCGATTTACGATCGAGCAGATTCGCGTGAACGTCGTAATGTTCGAGATCGGTGATTTCGGGTTCACCCAGGCCATGTTCATC
This sequence comes from Rhodothermales bacterium, assembly GCA_050485265.1. Classification (GTDB taxonomy): domain Bacteria; phylum Bacteroidota; class Rhodothermia; order Rhodothermales; family JANQRZ01; genus JBJHBB01. Next base: position 4,205 of record JBJHBB010000019.1, read on the forward strand.
TCCACCTTGCTCGTGGTCGCCGGTACCATTGGCATGATCTATCTCGGTCGCAAGCGCCGACCTCGGCCTGCAGATGAGGCAGATCCAGCGACAAAGGACGCCGCCCACTAGCAGAGTGCACCATGCTTTACGACCTCGACATTACGCGAGTCCTCTTCCTTGACATCGAGACCGTGCCGGCGGTCTACCGTTACGAGGACCTCGACGAACGGGCAAGAGGGCTCTGGGACACGAAGTGCGGCTACATGATTCGCGACGGAGGTACAGCCGAGGAGGCTTACGCAAAGGCCGGCATTTTCGCGGAGTTCGGTCGGATCGTTTGCATCTCGGTTGGCTTCATCCAGGAACGAGCAGGTGAGCGAACGCTGCGAATCAAGTCCTTCTCGGATGTCTACGAAGAGGTGCTGCTAGGCGAGTTTGCCGAGATGCTCAGGGACCACTTCGGCAAGACGTGGCGCGTGCTGTGCGCACACAACGGCAAGGAGTTCGATTTTCCGTACATCGCCCGGCGGATGCTGATCAACGGGCTGCCCGTGCCAGCGCCGCTCGCTACGGCAGGCATGAAGCCATGGGAGGTGCCACACCTTGACACACTGGAACTTTGGAAGTTTGGTGACCGGAAGAACTTCACCTCGCTCGACCTACTGGTCCACGTGTTCGGGATTCCCTCACCTAAGGGTGACATTAGCGGCGCGGACGTCGGCCGGGTGTTCTGGGAGGATGAGGACCTGGATCGCATCGTCACGTACTGCGAGAAAGACGTCGTGGCGATCGCGCAACTCCTTCTCCGCTATCGCGGCGAGGACCTGATCCCCGACGACAGGGTTGTTGTGGTCGAGTGAGGGCCGCTTGCTCTCTATCCAGAAATGGTCGCCATGATGGATGCCCCGATTGAGCTGGTGGAGCGAGCGTTGCGGGAGGTCGCCGCCTGGGAGACGGAGTGGGGACCTTTTGAGAAGCACTCCGCTCTTAGCGTTGAGCCTGGCTTGCTCGAGAGCGCGCTATCCGAGTACGTGCGGCGCTTGAGGGGCAACTATCCATTCTTCCACCCGCGCTACGCGGGGCAGATGCTGAAGCCGCCCCATCCCATCGCGGTCGCGGCGTATGCGGCTGCACAGAGGATCAATCCGAACAACCACGCTCTGGATGGCGGACCGCCCACCGGCCAGATGGAAAAGGAGGTAGTGGCGTCTTTCGCCTCGATGTTCGGGCTGCCGGAAACCACATTGGGACACTTGACCGGCGGCGGCACGGTGGCCAATCTGGAGGCCCTGTTCGTATCACGAGAGACGCATCCGAATAAGGCTGTGGCGGTGTGCGTCAACGCGCACTACACGCACGCGAGGATGTGCCACGTGCTCGGGGTCGAGGTCGTCTCAATCGCCGAGGACGATTCGGGCCGAATGGACCTGAACAGTCTCGAGGAGCACCTCAAAGACGGCTCGATCGGGACGGTCGTATGCACTCCCGGGACTACTGGTCTGGGAGTCGTTGATCCGATTTCGGACATCGTTCGTCTGGCAGAGCGACACGGCGCGCGAGTTCACGTTGATGCCGCCTATGGAGGATTCTTTCACCTGATCGCAGGATCGCAGTCGGCCCCGGACGACTTCCCCGCGGAAGACTTCCTGGCGATAGCCGAGACCGATTCCGTAGTGGTAGATCCCCACAAACACGGATTACAACCGTATGGCTGCGGCTGCGTGCTTTTTCGGGACCCGAGTGTCGGGAGGTTCTACAGACACGATTCGCCCTACACCTACTTCACGTCGTCCGACCTACACCTGGGGGAGATCAGCCTGGAGTGCTCGCGTCCCGGGGCGGCGGCCGGAGCCCTGTGGCTCACGCTTCGCTGTATCCTGCTAGAAGCGGATAGTGGTCTCGGGCCGATTCTCGCGGCATCGCTGCGGGCAGCCAGGAAATGGGCCGATCTACTGAATGCCTCCGATGCCTTCCAACTCTATACAGAACCGACGCTCGATATCGTCACGTTTTTCCCCGCGGTCACTGGCCGCACGCTGTCTGCGATCGATGCCTGTAGCCGGGCGGTCTTCGATAGCACGATGAACGACCCCACGGATCCGATCTTCCTCAGTCTATACCGACTTTCCAGCGGGCAGTTGATGCGACGCCACGACCTCGAGCCCGATGTGGCAGAGGCGAGCATCTTGAGAAGCGTTCTCATGAAGCCCGAGCACGAGCAATACGTCGAGATGCTCCACGATCGCGTAGAATCCGTAGCCAGCGAAATAGGAGTATCTCCGTGAGCACTCCCTCCTCGCACATCATCGCTGGTCGGAACCCGGTGCGTGAGGCACTGCAACGGGAGGACCGAGCCATCGAGAAGATCATTTTGGTTCAGGGAGCCGGGGGATCGGCGATTGGCGAGATCCGCCGCCTCGCCAAGGAGTCGGGCGTTCCGGTTCAGTTCGTCCCGCAGAAGAGATTGGATCGCGACGCTGGAGGAGCGAACCACCAGGGCGTGATCGCGATTTCGGCACCAATCGGGTATCACGATCTGGACGCGATGCTCAGCGAGATCGCCGCCGATCGCGACGTGGTGACAAGCACCAGGCCCGTGTTGATCGCGCTAGATGAGATCGAGGACCCGTACAACTTCGGGGCGATCCTGCGGTCGGCCGTGGGATCGGGAGCCGCGGGCGTGATCGTCCCGGATCGTCGCATGGCACCGCTCTCGGCCGTCGTGGTGAAGGCCAGTGCAGGGACGGCGGACAGACTGCCCATCGCGCGCGTGCGCAACCTGGCCGACGGATTGCTCCAGTGCAAGGAGCGCGGTTACTGGGTGGCCGGCCTCGATGCGGACGGCGAGCACACGGTCTGGGATGCCGACTGGCACCGACCCACTATCATCGTCGTCGGCAGCGAAGGAAAGGGCCTCCGGCGAAGGGTCCGCGACGTGTGCGACTTCATCGTTACGATCCCCCTCCGGGGTCCGGTAGAGTCGCTGAACGCCAGCGTGGCCTCTGGCATCGCGCTCTTCGCGGCCGTGCGGGATCGCTAGGATGTCTTCCGAATGGGGGAGGCCGCCAAACCCGCTCCCCACCCGTTTACTATCAGCGCCGGCTTCCCTGGAGGCCATACACGATCTTGCGGATCGTGTCGAACTGCAGGTACGGGTACTGCTCACGCAGCATTTCGATCGCGTCTCCGGCAGGCGTGTTGTGGCGCCGAAGCGTCCTGAACTGCTGCCGGATCTGGAAGTCGCGTACGCCCTTCTCGCTCAGCACGTTGTTGTCGACGAGTTGCTGGTAGATGTCCTCTGACACGAGGCCGTCCAGCGGGTTCATCATGTCGTGCGCATTGGTGATTTCCATGGTCCTGCGGGCTTGGCGGAACGTAACAGGAGCGGCCTTAACCGCAACGATACGGTAACATGCTCGCGCCCCCCGCCGAAAATGAAGGCCGCTGAACGGTATGAGGCTCAGTCCGAATGGACGGTAACAGCCGTCGAGTCGTAGAGCCACTCGCTCGCCTGAAGCAGCGGCAGACCGTCCCGTTCGGTCAGTGAGCCGGCCGCAAAGAGCCACTGGCCGGTCAGCAACGGGGGGTCCTCGGGTAAGGCGACCTGAATAAGACCCGTGCCGTCATCAACGAGCAATTCTCCCTCATACTGCTCGATCACCTTTCCGGAGATAGACACCCAGGAACCGTCTGCAACGAGCGAGTCGAGCTCGGTGGCCGTGGACGAGCGAATGTCAGGGTCCGAGAAGAAAGGGGTATCGAGCCCACCTTCTCCGCAGCCGCCCAGGACGATCAGGGCGGCGAGCGCAAGCGAGAGTGGCAAGGAGTGTTTCATCAGTGAGCGCTTCAACGCGAGGGAGGCTATGGGTCTATGTTGTCGACGTCGCCGGGAGTTCCTCTTCACGCGTCGAATCCTCCGGATCGAGACGAAGCGCGATTCCCCGGCCCTGGAGAAGGAGGCATGCAAATCCCCCGATCGTGTAAAGGATCAATTGTGAGCCGTGGCCGAGGACGGCATACGCGGTTGCCGGCGCCACCGATACACCGAAGAGCAGCGTCAGTGTTTGGATGGTTGCGTAGTGAAACGATCCAATGCCGCCTGGCGCCGGGACGATCATCGCCGCGGATCCCACGATCATCAGAACCCACGCATCGGCGAGCGACACGCCGGGGACGCCGAGCATAGGGATGAGGATATATGCAAGTAGCCAGTAGCAAACCCAGATGGCAATCGTGCTTGTTACAAGTGCCACACGCCTGCGAAGCTTCAACAGTGTCAGCAACCCTTCCTTGAACGTCACCAGTACTGCCATCAAGCGCTCGGAGAAGCTGCCCAAGCGGGCACGTCGACGGAGCCATAGCAAGCTCATGTAGCCAAGGAAGAGTCCCGAAAGAACGAGGAGCCCCAGTACGAACGCCATCCTCGCCGAGACGTCGAAACCTGACAGCTCCGCTCCGACGAGTGGCACGAGCCGCGCCATCTGTGGAGCTGCGATAGCGAAGGCGACGGCGATGCCAACCGCGAGGGTGAGGACGTCAAGGACGCGCTCGACCACGACAGTTCCGAAGGCACCCGAGAATGGTACACGAGAATGAGCGGCCAGATTGCCGGCCCGGGCAACTTCGCCGACGCGGGGCGCGGCGTAGTTGACCATATACCCGATCATCACCGAATAGAAAGTGAGCCTCAGAGAGGGAGGGCGTCCATCGTCCGATCCCGGAAGGGCCTCCAAGAAGAGAAGCCATCTCCATGATCGCAGAAGGTGACTCAGCAAAATCAGAAGGACCAGCGGGACGAGGTACCAGTAATTGGCGCCTGCCAGGGACTCCCAGAGTGCGTCGAACGAAACCGGGCGCAGCGCCAGATAGAGCAGGCCGACGCCGAGTAACACAGAGCCTACCTGCAGCAACCTTGTCTTCTGGCGAGCCGTCACCGACGCGTGGGCGCTAGTCCAAAAAAACGGGGCGACCATGTGCGGCCGCCCCGTCGAAGATACTCACCTAACCGGATCTGCTATCGAAGGTCGATGACCTCCGCGCCAGAGGGTGCGGTGAACCGGAACGTGTCGTTGGCAAGTCTCGGGTTACGCTGGATCTGGTCGAGCGAGAACACCATCGTGCTGCCCGCGCCATCGAGCACGCGAACGCGCGTCGGAATGCTGTCGCTCGAACGCACGTACAGCGTCACCTGCCGAACGGGCATATCGGCGTCCCTGGGAGTGAGCTGCACGACGTCGTGGCGAGTACCGCCGATCGACTCGGAGCCCGTCACCGAGACCCTGAAGCGGTCCGGGTACTGGGTGAAGAACGCGCCGGGGGCGAACGCTGCGGCCTCGTCGCTGTGGTCGCTCACGAGTACCTGATTGTCCAGACGTGAGAAGGCCCACGCGGTCCGGCCATCCGATACCAGCACCTGGTCCGCCGTCTCGATACGATAGCGATCCCCCTGGAGTGTGATGGTTCCGCTCATCGCGTGCTCACCGATTTGCTGGGTGAAGGACGCGCGCATGGCATCGACGGAGGAATAGGTGGACCTGAGGCGCTGGAGGACATCCTCGGCTGACCGGGACTGAGCCTCTGCCTGTCCCGAAAAGAGGACGGGGACCAGCAGGACGGCTGCTAGCAGGGCCGTAAATCGAGCAATAAGGCTTCCATTCATGCGAACAGTCTCTGTTTGGGTGGTGGCGGACTGATTTGCAAACGCTATGCCCCTGGCGGAACGAAAAAGCCCCGCGGGGTCCGCGGGGCCGTGCTGTCATTGAATCGATCCTGGAGGAATCAGTTCTCGCTGGGTTGCAGCGAGCGCTGCCCGATCTCGATGCGGCGGGGCTTGCTTTGCTCGCGCTTGCCCACGCTGATGGTGAGCACGCCGTCGTCGAAGTTGGCCTCGATGTGCTCTGGGTCAGCGTTCTCGCCGAACCGGAAAGCGCGGAAGAACCGTCCGTAGCTCCGTTCGATGCGGTGAAACTGGCTGTTCTCCTGCTCGCGGTTGATTTGGCGCTCGCCGCTGACCTTCAGGGCGCCGTCCTCGAAGGTTATCTCGACCTCGTCCCGGTTGATTCCCGGCAGATCTATGGTGAGGACGAAGGCGTCGTCCGTTTCGGCCAGGTCAGTGCGTGGTGCCCAGAAGGCATTCGTTTCTCCCTCGTTGCGATTGGGGAGGAAGTTGTCCATCAGGCGGTCCATCTCGCGACGAAGTGCGTCGAAGTCGCGGCCGCCACTTAGAAGTAGGTTCATCGCTCTGGCGGTTGGTTGGTAAAGGTGAGCCGTGTGAGGCACGATCCGAGGCGTGGCCTCACGTTGTCTGCGATTGCGAAGCTCATGCCACAGGCTCGAGATTGTCACCATGGCAGATCCCCAAATGCGCAGGCTGACGATCAGATCAGGCGGGCAGACCGGCGTAGACAGAGCGGCACTCGATGTGGCCCTGGCGCTTGGAATTTCTGTCACAGGGTGGTGTCCGCGCGGCAGACTGGCCGAGGATGGCACCATCCCCGAGCGATACCCTCTGCGAGAAACGGACTCTGTTGATTACGCCCATCGCACGCGGCGCAACGTGCGAGACTCAGACGCTACGCTCGTACTTCGGACGAACGACCCGTCCCCAGGCACGGACCTCACCGAGCGGATCGCCCATGAGTTGGGGAAGCCGTTGCTCGTGGTATTCCTGGATGATCACGAACCGGACAAGATCAGGTCGTGGCTCACAGCCGTCCGACCAGGTGACCTGAATGTGGCAGGGCCACGGGAAAGTGAAGCGGCGGGGATATATGTTGAGGCCCTGCGCCCTATGAGGGCTGTGCTTGGAGGAGCCGCCAGCAGGCCATCGGCTCTAGTCTGAGAGGCGAAACCGCACAGGCAACGTCATCCGAACTGGAACTGCCTCGCCGTCGACAAGGCCTGGGGTGAACTCGGTTGAACGAACCGCCTCCACCGCAGCTCGATCCAGGTCAGGATGCACGCTCCGAACTACGGCGACATCAGTCGCTTGGCCGTCCTCGCGAACTACGAATTCGACTCTAACGGTGCCCTGCGCTCCAGCACGCCTGGCTGACTGGGGGTACCGGACATGGCTCATCACGCTTTGAACGGACTCTGGCATCTGATCGGCCTGCTGATAAATGCCATCGCTGTCAGCCTCAGGCGATGAAACCACTTGTGTGCTGCCACCACATCCCAGCGCGAGCAGTCCGACAAACAGAGTTATGGTGAGCGAATACCTAGTCATGAACACAATGTTGAAATTGGGATGGCCTTCGAGTCGATCACCTGGATCAACGATTGTGTTCGAGTTACTGTTTCTTGTCCATCAGTTAAAGCCTCTTGAGCGCGCGATAGCTGTCTGCGAATAGATCCTCGCCGTCCTTCAGTCTGCGGACGGCTTTCACGTAGACGAATGCCACTGCAGCCGCGCCGATCAGGAACGTGGCAATGAGGGGGAGCCAGAAGGGCATGTCGAACACGCCCTCGAACCAGCTCGGCTGACGCGCCCGGACATCCGGGTTCAGCACGGCCTTGTCGACCAGCCAGACGGTGCCGGCGATGGCGAAGAGGACCACGCACACGACGGCCGCACGCAACAGGTTGATTGGTGACATCACGTGGCCAATTGGCGTTGAATCAATCGCACTTGTTTGACGCTTCGGAGCTCGCGGCAGCCAGCTCGGCGGTCGAGAAGATATTCAGGTCGACCAGGTCCTTTCTGTGCCAGCACCAGAACTGCTGACAGGGGAATCGATTCTCGTAGAGCGCTCTACCAACCACTACCGAGTCCACTCCAATCGGCGCCAGCTCCTGGAGGCGCAGAAGATCCCGATAGCCAGCCACGCCGCCACCGGCCGTCACGCGGCACGTAGTGAGTCGCTCTCCCAGCGCCCGATAGGCGTCGATGTTCGGGCCGGTCAGCATGCCGTCGCGGTCGATATCCGTATAGACCACGCGTCGCACGCCGAGAGCTTCCATAGCGAGCGCAAGATCGATCGCGTCGATGCCGCTCGCTTTTCCTCGCGCCTCGACGCAGACCTCGCCGTCGCGCGCGTCGATTCCTACGATCACGCGACTGGGGGAGTACCGGCCGATTGCCTCCTCGATGAAGTCCGGATTTTCGACGGCGGGCGTTCCCACGACGACTCGGTCTACGCCCATGTCGCAAAGCTCCTCGATATCGTCC
>JBJHBB010000020.1:0-12333 GCA_050485265.1 Rhodothermales bacterium
CGACCGTCGGTCTCCTTCTTCGTCGTCAGCTGGAACGCGATAGACCACCTCCAGCGGTTTCTACCGTCGGTGGCACGGAGCACGTACCCGAATCTGGAGATCGTGCTAGCGGACAACGCGTCCACGGACAACTCCTCGACATGGGTTCAGGAGCATCTGCCCTCCGTCCGCATCGTTCGTCACCCGGAGAACTGGAAGTTCTGCCGCGGCAACAACGTCGCGATCGACCAGACCACGAGCGACTTCGTTGTACTGCTCAACAATGATGTTGAGGTGCCGCCGGACTGGCTCGAACCGCTCGTTGCCGTGATGGAGCGAGACGCGCATGTGGCGGCCGTACAACCCAAGCTTCTTCAGTACTCGGATCCTACAGCCTTCGAGTACGCCGGAGCGTGTGGTGGATTTCTGGATGACTATGGCTACCCTTTCGCCCGCGGGCGACTCTTCGACACGCTCGAGCGCGATCGTGGCCAGTATGACGATGCGCGCGACGTCTTCTGGGGAAGTGGCGCAGCACTCTTGCTCCGGCGGCGAGCACTGGACGAAGTCGGCCTGCTCGATGAGGCGTTCGAGATGCACATGGAAGAAATCGACCTGTGCTGGCGCTTCTGGCGCGCCGGATGGCGAGTGCGCGTCGAGCCTTCGTCCAGGGTGTACCACCTGGGCGGCGGCTCACTCGCCGCGGGCGATGCACAGAAGACTTTCTACAACTTCAGAAACAGCTTCCTCCTGCTCAGAAAGCATTTTTCCCGATCGCAGCTTCGACGGGTCGTGCCGATTCGTTACGCGCTGGACACCCTAGCAGGCGCTCACGCGGTCGGGACCGGACGACCGAAAGATCTTGCCGCGATCTTTAAGGCGCACCGTGCCTATCGCAGGATGGGAAGGAGCTATCCCTGGGCCGTGGGACCGTCCATCCAGCCCCCTTACCGGGGGAGTGTGGTCGTGGACTACTTCGCACGCAGGCGAACAACGTTTGCAGACTTACCTGAAACGCGGTTCCGGATGTGAGGGTTAACGGGCGGCACCTCTCCCCTAGCCCATCCCCGACATGCTTCGGCAAAGTCTCATCGTTGGCGCCCTGGCCGCCTGCGTCGTTCTCGTCGGCTGCGCCCCGCGTGTGCCCGAGGCTCCTGATCGCGTGTCCTACCCCGGTTTCGACACCTGGCAGTATCCCGGCGCGGAGGTCCTTGCTTCGTGGCGCGATGAGGCTCCGTACGAGTGGATCGGCTACTATCTCCCCTCGCCTTGTCACCGGGGGAGAACGTGGGAGGGGCGGCGCTCCGAGATCGAAGGGATGGGTTTCGGAATCGCGGTCCTCTACGTCGGCCAACAGACCTGGGACGGCGTCGCCGATCCGGAAGAGCCCCCTGATGTGATCATCTGCTCTCGCACGCTGCTCGATGCGGAAAATGGAAGGCGCGACGGCCGCGACGCGGTGGAGACCATGCGAGCCGAAGGATTTCCCACCGGCAGCGTGATCTACCTGAATGTCGAACGAATGGAACGGGTCACCTCCGCTATGGCAGAATACTACGCGGCGTGGCAGCAGACGGTGCTGGAGGACGGTCGCGTCGTTCCCGGCACCTATGCGCACATGAGCAATTCCGACCCGCTCTTCGCCGTCGCCCGGCAGGTGTTTGAGCAGCAGAACACTACGACCCTCCCACCCTTCTGGAACGCCGGCGGAACGGCCTTATCACTGGAGTCAGCACCCACGGACGCCGGGAGACCCTACGCCAAGATCTGGCAGGGCATCCTCGATGTGCAGCGAACCTGGGCCGGACACGAACTTCTCATCGACGAGAACGTGGCCTCGGTCCGAAATCCTTCTGCACCCCGTGGAGCACCGCCGGCCGGTCAGTCCTCCGGCCCCTGAGCGCGATGGGCGCGACCCACGCGGATGTACGTCGCGCCGATAGCAAGTAATACCATCCCCATGCCCGCAATCGCCAGCGTCGAGGGGATCTCGGCAAAGAACGCCACGGCCAGTAGCGACCCAACAACCGGCTCGGAGAGCGTGGCGAGACCAATGACGGCCGCAGGCAGAAATCTCACGGCGTAGTTGAAGGCGCCGTGGGCAATCAGCTGCGGACCGAGTGCTAGCAGGAAGCAAAGAAAGAGGACGCGATATGACTGGCCCAGATCGACGCCGGAGGCAACCGTTATCGCTATGGCGACCACCGCCGCCGATAGGTAGACCGGAAAGAGATAGGCCAGCAGCGGCGTCCGCTGTCGAACGGCTCGACCTATCAGGAAGTAGATCGCCACGAGCAGCGCCGCTGAAAGAGCGAGTGTATTACCCAACGCAGCGCGCGGAAACGTGTCGTCCGCCGAGTCTCCCAGGCTGATCATCACGGCGCCCGCAACCCCGGCCAGAATAGCAAGGATCGTTCTCGGGGCCAGCCTCTCGCGGAGGAGTACCCATCCCATGATCGCGATGAAGAGCGGGCTCGAGGTGACCAGGACAGAAGCACTCGCGACACTCGTGTGATATATCGAGGCCGTCCACGCGCTGAAGTGCAATCCCAGGAAGGCGCCGGCGAGAATGGTGAGGGCCCAGTCCCGCCGCTCCATCCGTCGCATAGAGTCCCCGGCGCGAGCGAAGACGAACGGTGCAAGCAGTGCGACGGCGAAGATCGTCCGCCAGGTTACAACCGCCATCGGCGGCGCCTCGCCCGCCCAGCGCACCAGAATCGGGGCGAAGCCGATTACCGCCATCGCAGCCAGCATCACCCAAATGACGTTGCGGGGATGGCCGGATGGTTCTTGATCGACCCGCATGGCTGCGCTCGCTACCGCAGCCTGTCCATCGATTTCACGAGAGCGATGTCCTTCTCAACGCCTCGTCGAGCCATCCTCAGGAATATGTAGGCACCGAATGGGAGGATTGCCGTGATGTAAGCCGTCTGCAGCACCGCCGGCTCCCAGATGAGATCGTCTCGCAGATTCACTACGACAATCACCACTACCAGCACCAGCACCAGAAAGAGATCGAGCCACTGCGCGATGCCGATGGCCGCTCGCTGGCGCTGCCGGTCGCGGTAGAGGAAGACCGACACAAGGGCGGCGACGATGACAAGTCCGCCAACAACCAGGATGAACGGTCCAACCCAGGGATAGATGGCGGCGACTAGCTCGCGCCAGATGTGCCCAATCGTCAAGAAGACGCCGACGAGCGCGGCGGCAAGCAACAGGTACAGGGACTGGATGCGCTGAATCATAAGGGCGCCCGCGTTCAGGCTGCTACGAGAGATGAGACCCGATCCGCCAGTGCGGCCGCGAACTCGTCGGTAGAGGCCGTGCCACCAAGATCGCCCGTCAGAAAGTCACCCGCGGCGTAGTGCTCGCGGATCGCCGTGCCGAGGGCGTCGGCAGCGGCCACTTCACCGAGATGCCGCAACATCATTTCACCCGACCGAAGCATGGCCGTGGGATTGGCTTTGTTCATCCCGGCGATGTCCGGAGCGGAGCCGTGCACCGCCTCGAAGACGGCGTACTCATCGCCGATGTTGGCACCGCCAGTCACGCCCAGACCTCCAACGAGACCAGCAGCGAGGTCCGAAAGAATGTCCCCAAACAAGTTCGTGGTGACGATGCAGTCGTAGGCCTCCGGGTACACGACCAGTTGCATCGCCATGTTGTCTACGATGCGGTCGTTGAACTCGATCTCGGGGAAGTCCTTGGCGATCGCCCGCCCACACTCCAGGAACATCCCACCGGTCTTCTTGAGGATGTTGGCCTTGTGGACGAGGGTGAGTTGCCGACGCCCCATTGACCGGGCCTTCTCGAAGGCGAAGCGGATGATCCTCTCGGACCCTCGCCGTGTCACGCGCGCGATCGAGTCCGCGATCTGGTTCCGCTCGTCGAAATACTCAATGCCGGCGTACAGTCCTTCGGTGTTCTCGCGGAAGATGATGATGTCGACATCGTCGAACCGTGCCCGCGTGTTGGGCAGCGACACGCACGGCCTCACCGAAGCATATAGGTCCAACTGCTGCCGAAGCTGCACGTTGGCGCTCCTGAAACCCGTCCCGACAGGTGTGGTCAGCGGCCCTTTTAGGGCCACTCGGGTCTGGCGGATTGCATCCACGACCTCGCCGGGAAGTGGGTCACCGCCCTTCTCATAGGCCGCCAGACCAGCGACGTGTTCACGCCAGGAAAACTGAACGCCGGTTGCCTCGAGCACACGCACCGTGGCCCACGTCACCTCAGGGCCGATGCCGTCGCCGGGGATGAGGGTAACGTTGTGGGCCATGAGGTGCGTTCGGGGTATCGAGAGGGACGGTGCGGTCGACGATAATGCAGAAGCCCCGCTCGTGAGCAGGGCTTCTACCAACCTCAAATATCCGGGAGCGACTCGCCGATCAGGACGAGAACAGGCGCTTTGTCGAATAATTGACACGCAGGGTGCCTGCCTGTCTAAGCTCCTGCTGAACATCGTAGAGGATGCCCGTCTCTGCCTCATAGTCGACACGCAGCGAAACGATCAATCGCGGCTCATCAAGGAGCTTCAGATACATGATGTCCCGAATCGTGTTGATGTCGTCGATCAACGCGTCGTCGATCTGAACGGCCACATCTCCGTACTGGTTGGCGGCCAGGCGCTCGGGGCCGATCCAGATGTAGGCAATCAGCCGCTTCTGCTCGATCCGCTCGATGGCCTCCGCGTCGGGAAGGATCGTGCGAACCTGAAGGTCGACTTCACGGAGCACGGTGGTGACCATGAAGAAGATCAGGAGCATGAAGATGATGTCCGGCAACGACGCGGTCGGAATCGACTGCGTCGCCTTGGCCTGCTTCTTCTTAAAGTGTGCCGACATGAGGCGTGTGTCTGATCAGGGACGAGGGTCGGTGGGTTCCTCTGGACTACTCGCCCGGGTCGGGCTCGGCGATCGAGATGCGCTGCCGGTAACGGTCGCGGACTTCGTCCTCGGCGCCCTCTGGAAGGTTGGCACGGTAGGTCGCATAGTCCGGCGCCCCGAAGTTCGCCTGAGCGTACTCGTTGCGGATTTCCGTGTACGCCATCTTGATCTCGTCGAGCACGCGGATGTACATCTCGTACTGTGCTCGCCGCTCGGTCTTGAACGACACGATCGCGCGGTCGGGACTGTCAGACAGGTTGGGGTCACGCCCCTCGTTGGTGACGAAGCGCTTGACGTAGGGCCTGATGTCCTGAATGCGGACGAACTCCCCGTCAATCAGTACGTCCCCCTGCGCGTTCACGAGAACGTTTAGCAGGTTGCGGCTGGGGATCTCCGGCGGCTCGACGTCTTCCTCGAGCGGCGGCGGCAATTCCATGTAAACGCCCGTGTCCACGTCGATCGTGGTCACCAGCAAGAAGAAGACGAGCAACAAGAACGCGATGTCCGCCATCGATGATGTCGGAATCTCGATCTCTCTGCTAGAGTTGCGCTTCTTAAGTAGCGACATGTGCTTGGCGTCTGGAACTATCTAACGACGGACCCGCGGCTGTGGTCTGCGATACCTCAAAAGCCGACGAGGCCCTTCAGGCCCATCACGAAGATGGCGATGGTGCCGACCACGAGGAGAATGATCCCCGTCAGCACGGCGGCCGATACCATTGGCTCGGGAGCGCCGGTGCTCAGTAGGTAGGCGATCGCGAAGACAACCACGGGAATGGCCATTCCGATGAGCGACGACATGCGGAACTTGCCCTGCGCGATGCTCCGCACACCGGAGACCAGAATCGCGAGAACGCCGACTGCCGTCAGGATGAGGGCGATCCAGATTGCGATGGTGGCGATATCCATAGCTGGAAGTTGATTTGTTGCCGGGGTAGGGGCCATCCCCCACCCCGGCTAAGGTCGCGAGAGTGGGCTACAGGCGGGCCGCGCCTGCCTCATCTCCCCGCTCCGGGGGACGGCGCGGCAGCGACGCGGGCCGCGATCCCTCTGCAAGCGCAGGAGACCCGCTCATGACTACCAGCGAGTCGATCAACTCAACCGACGCTTCCTCCATCTCGACCACGATGCGGTCGATCTTGGATACAGCGTAGTTATAGAAGAACTGCAGGATGATGGCGACGATCAGACCACCGACCGTCGTGAGGAGGGCGACCTTGATACCACCGGCGACGAGGCTAGGCGAGATGTCGCCCGCCGCCTCGATGGCGTCGAAGGCCTGAATCATCCCGATCACCGTACCGGTGAAGCCGAGCATCGGCGCCAGCGAGATGAAGAGGCTCAGCCAGACGAGTCCGCGCTCGAGGAAGCTCATCTCGATCGAGCCATAAGACACGACCGCCTTCTCGACTGCGGTGATGCCTTCGTCTGCACGAAGGAGCCCCGCGTGGAAAACGCTGGCAACCGGGCCGCGTGTGTTCTCACACACCTCGAGGGCCTGCGGGACACCACCCTCATCGAGAGCGGCTTTCACGCGGGTAAGGAAGCGACGCGTGTTGGTGTCCGCGAGGTTGAGCGAGATGATGCGCTCGATTCCGATGGCCAGGCCGATGATGAGACAGATCAGTACCGGCCACATGAACGGCCCGCCCTCGTTGAAACGCTGGACGAGCTCGTTGGTGAAGGTGGTCTGGGCCGCCGTCTCTTGCAACAGCAAGGCCAGGGCATAAAGCTTCATGGGGATTCCCGGTGGGTGATGCGGGTGGCGAAGTCAGGGGATGACGGCTCAGAGGCCGTACAGTACGTCTTCGGGCGCTGCGAGTGGATGGGCGCCCCTACGGGGAAGGGCCGCCGCGCCGGATGAGGCCATCCAGCGCGACCGACGCGCAATATCCCGAATTGTGTGCGTATTGTCAACGCGGCTTAACCGTACGTTGATGTTCTAGCGGCTCGAGCGGGGCGCGGCGGCCGAGACGGCCAGGGCGTCCGCCTCTGACCAGAGGCCTACAGCCTCCTGAAAAGTGCGGTCGATACCCTGCACGACCTGGTACCAGGCCTCGATGCCGAATAGCCGTCGCGCGAGGAAGGCCTTGAGACGGGCCTCTATCTCGGCACGCTCGGCCTGGACCTGGCTCCGAACGAGGTAGAATCGTTCATCGTCCTCGGGTGCCTGGTCCACGAGATCCACGTCCCGCGTTTGAGCGAAGCGGAGGAATTCCTGGAAGGTCGACTCGTCGACCTGATAGTGCTGAACGAAGTCACTCTGGCGCCCTTCCCACTCGGCACGTAGGCGCTGGCCGCCATTGTCCAGGTAGACGCGCGAGAACTCGTTGTCGAGGTTTCGCCCGATGACGGTCCGCAGTGCCTGGCGGGCGGTGTCGGCGGGGACGAGCCAGTCGGGCAGGATGCCACCGCCGCCGTACACGACGCGGCCGCCGTCGGTCTGGAAGCGCAGGGAGTCAGGTACATCGACGACCATCTCACTGGCTGGGACGACACCGCGTTGCTCGGCCAGTCGCTCGAAGTCACGCCGCAGCAGATCCACCTTGGCCGCGTAGTAGGAGGCCTCGTCGGTGCCGCGCGCATAGGGAGTCTGAATGACCCGACCCGCCGGCGTGTAGTACCGGGAGATCGTCATCTGGAGCACGGCTCCATCACTGAGCGGGAATTGCTGCTGGACGAGTCCCTTTCCGAAGGTCCGCCGACCCACCACCAGCGCACGGTCATGGTCCTGCAACGCACCGGCCACGATCTCGGAGGCGCTTGCGCTGTTCTCGTTCACCAGCACGATCACCGGCTGCGACTCGAAGCTGCCACCCGAACGGGCCCTGTACTCCTGGTTGTAGTTGCCGCGCCGACTCTGCGTATAGACGATCATGTCCCCGGTCGGGAGAAACTCGTCGGCGATGCGGATGGCCATCTCCATGAGGCCGCCGGCATTGTCACGCAGATCGAAAACAAGACGCTGCATGCCTTGCGCCTGCAGATCTCGCATGGAGCGCATGAACTCGTCGTAGGACGTCCGAGCGAATCGCGAGAGCTTGATGTAGCCCGTTTGCTCATCGACCATGTGAGCCGCCGTTACCGTGTGCAGCGGGATCTGATCGCGCACGATGGTGAAGCTCAACGGACGGTCATAGCCTCGCCGCTCGACCTGTACATAGACCTCGGTGCCCTTCGGTCCTTTCAGGTAGCGCTCGACATCTGGGGTGGTCCACCCGATCGCGCTCGAGTCGTTCACAGTGACGATCCGGTCGCCGGGCATCAGTCCGGCCTCCTCGGACGGTCCGCCCTCGATGGGCATCAACACGGCCAGGGTGTCGCGACCGTCCGGGCCGGGCAAGAACTCGTAGTAGATTCCCACACCTTCGAACGAAGCCTCGAAGTTCTCTCGGACGCGGCGCATGTCCTCGGACGAGATGTAAATCGAGTGAGGATCGAGGCCCTCGAGCATTCCCAGTATCGCGTCCTCGGCGAGCTGGGCGGAGTCGACGCGCTCGACGTAATTCCGCTGGATGAACTGGAAGGCTTCCTGAACCTTCCGCATATTCTCTGTCGAGGAGTCCGCGGAGACGCCATCGCGGACCTGCAATCCAAGCAGGAATCCGAGTACTAGGACGGCGGCAAACAGGGCTAGGGGGAGGCCTCTGGTCAGTCTCGAGCGCATGGCAGGGGAATTTTTCACAAGCTAAGGAATTCGGCCGGGCATCTGACGGCGTCGCCCGGAGCGCGTTTCGTGAGCAACCGGGCCGTGCGACGAGACAATGCCTGTGTACAGTGTACGACGAATGGAAAGCGCCACGTATTGCCCGGTTGCCTCAGACAGCTAACGGCCGGTCAGCGAATCGGCTCCCAGACTTCGGAATGGGCGCGTCCGAATACTATCACGTAAACGGTGTTGCGAAACCACTCGAAGAGCGTACGCACGTATCCCTGCTTACGGTATCGGCGCGGATCCTCCCAAAGCTTCCAGTCCCACAGGAAGGCAATTCGTGCTGCGCGAGTCTTCCGTCCCCACCGCGCTATGCGACGATACAGATCGAAGTCCTCCCCCGCCACCAGAGTCTCGTCATACCCGCCGACAGCTAGAAACACGCTACGTCGCACTGCATGGCACTCCCCTCTACCCATCCCGAGTCCCACGCGGTTCATGCCGGCAAATACGACGTCGCACCCCCCAAGAATCAGCCGGTCGGCAAGGGTTGCTTCACTAGGATGCACCGCGACGCGGCAAGTCGCCGCACCTCGCGTCTCAGCAGCAGTGAGCAGCGCATCGAGGAAACCGTCGAGGTCGTCGGGCAGCCGCACGTCCGCGTTGAGGAAGAGCAGCAGGTTGCCGCGCGCTGCTCGCGCGCCGGCGTTCCGTCCGCCCGCGATCGTCTGGCGATCCGATCCGTCATGAACGACAACGCGGTCCGCAGACTCGCGCGCGATGGCGATGGTGCCATCGGTGGACCCACCGTCTGACACAATGACCTCGATGCCGTGTCGTTGTCTGATGGACGTATCTATCGTCCCCAGAAGTCGACCGAGTCGCTTGTTCTCATTCAGAGTTGGAATGACCAGGCTGGCACGCACGTCCCCGCGACCAACCCCGGGCGAATGCCGGGTGGACGGAAACCGATCAACCTCCGGGTCGATTTGCAGCGGTAGCGGCCGAGACATCCCGCAAGCTCGACACGTACGCTCACTCCGCGCAAGGCCAATTCACCCCTCTAGATGACCAACAAGCAAATCGCGCGGAACCTCAAGCTCACGGCCGACCTCATCGAGCTGACTGGTGGCAATTCTTTTCGGGCCCGGGCCTACGCGGCCGCCTCACGGACGGTGAACGCGCTCGAGGAACCAGTTGTCACACTACTCGCCGCCGGAGAGGGGCTGGCGTCGGTACAGGGTATCGGGGATGGCATCGCGCGTGACATCAGCTCCTTGCTTGACAGCGGCTCCTTCGAGACCCTCGACGAACTCCTCGCAGCGGTACCTCCCGGTGTGTTGGACATCCTGCGCATCCGTGGATTGGGTCCGCGCAAAGTCCGCACGCTGTGGGACGAGTTGGGGATCACGGATCTCGACGAACTCGAGGCGGCTGCCATTGACGGACGCATCGCGAGCTTAGCGGGCTTCGGTGCGAAGTCCAGCACGAAGATCATTGACGAGATCGAGCGGATCCGGTCGTACAGCGGGCTCTACCACTATGCCACCGCGCTGCGGGCCGCTCAGCCGCTCATGGACGCACTTCGAGACGACGCGTGGATAGAAAGGGCCGAGTACGCTGGAGCGATTCGCCGCGGCCTCGAGGTCGCGAGCGAGGTCGAGATGGTCATTTCCGGTGATTATGACGCCGTACGCGCGATCGTGAACAGGCACACCAGCGCCGAAGATTCTGGTGATGGCGCCGTTCGAATGCTCCCCGGCGCCATCCCCGTAACCCTGCACCTTGTCGATGATTCCGACTTCGTCTCAACCCTCTGGCGACGCACCGGCTCGCAGTCGCACGTCGAGGCCATCGAGCGGTCGGGGCCGATCAATGTCGCTGCCACCACCGAGAGGGCGCTGTATGAAGCGCTGGGCCTGCAATTCATTCCCCCGGAACTGAGAGAAGGCGAGGATGCGATTGCCTCCGCCAAACAGGGAAGCATCCCTCACCTCATAGAACTCTCGGATCTGCGGGGAGTGATCCATAACCACACGACAGCTTCGGACGGGGTGAACACGCTGCGCGAGATGGCGGACGAGGCGCGCGCACTCGGATTCGAGTACCTCGGAATTTGTGACCACAGTCGATCGCTCGTCATCGCGAACGGGCTCACCATCGAGCGATTGCTAAAGCAGGGTGAGGAAATCGCCGAACTCAACGCGGCTCTCGCTGCCGAAGGCGTGACTGACTTCTCCGTACTCCACGGCTCTGAGGTCGACATTCTCGCCGACGGGTCCCTGGATTTCCCGGACGAGGCGCTCGCCGACCTCGACCTCGTCGTTGCCAGCATTCACTCGCGGTTCGAGATGACCGAGCAGGAAGCGACCGAGCGGCTACTCGCCGCCATCGCGAATCCGTACACGGACATCCTCGGCCACCCCACAGGACGTCTGATCCTTCGGCGAGAGGGTTACCCAATCGACTACGACGCCGTCATCGACGCGTGCGCACGCCACAACGTGGCGATCGAGCTCAATGCCAATCCGTACCGGCTAGACATCGATTGGCGACACATCCGCAAGGCCATCGAGGCGGGGGTGCTCATCTCGATCAACCCGGACGCGCACTCCACAGATGAGCTCTCCTACAGTGAGTGGGGCGTCGCCGTCGCACGCAAAGGATGGCTTACGCGCGAATTATGCCTCAACGCTTTGCCCCTGACCGATTTCAGAAACTGGGTCAGCACCCGGCGGAATGCGCACCAGACGGTGGCCTCCGCCAAGTAGCTTCCAGCGAACGTCACACCCCGACCGTTGCGCATCCTCCCCCTCCTTCTCGGCACCGTCGCTGTCATAGCGCTGATCCTGATCACGGTAGTGGCGATCGCGTATGCCATGGGTCCCGGCGGCGCCCGTGGCGCCGAACTCTCCGGCCTGTCGAGCGAGGTCTCGATAACTCTTGCAGACGACGGCGCCATCGCCGTCTCGGCCGCGTCGGAGGCAGACCTCTTCGCTGGGCTGGGTTACGCCCACGCGCTCCGCAACGCCTGGCCCATGACGATGCTCAGAATCACAGCTGCCGGCGAACGGAGCACGTGGGAGGCCGGCACTGCAGCGACGACGCTGGACCGACACATCAAGACGCTGGGCTTCCCCAACACTGCTCGGGAGGCATACGTCGCGCTGCCCGACAGCTTGCGTGCGCTACTCGACCGCTATGCTGAGGGTGTCAATGCGGCGTTCGCAGCCAACCGCTTGGCCCGGGGTGACGAGTTCCTTCGGTTTGGTGTCGAACCGGAGCCGTGGGAGCCCTGGCACCCTCTTGCCGTCGAGCAATTGGTGGCCTATCTGGGGACGCGCGTCGCGGTCGAGGGGGATGCACGGCGCGCACCAGAGGCTGTGGCCGAGTTCTTGTCCGCCGACTCGTTGCTCCGGCGAACGCTGGGCATTACCGGACTCGAGCACAGCGTCGTTGGCGCCGCGTCGGATACCTCTGGAGTGACAGTTTTCCAGCGGATCGTTTCCGGCAACACGGCAACCCCTCTAATCCAGGAAGCCCTGCTCACCGTTGGCAACCAGTCGGTTGTAGTAGCATCCGTTCCTGGATCTGTCGCGTTGTTGGGGGGATGGTCGGCCGATCGAGGATGGGCGGTCATTCCGTCTGTCAGCGCGACACTCGGGCCCGCTGCGGCGGCGCCGCCCGAACCGACATACGATCGGGTGGTCCTCCAGGATGGCCGCGAGCAGCTGATCGAGACGCGGGTAGACCGCGGAAGCGTGTTTGTCGGACCTACGAGGCCGCTGCCACCCGAGCGCCCGAGTCCAACACCAC
>JBJHBB010000021.1:0-3643 GCA_050485265.1 Rhodothermales bacterium
GGTGTACGGTCTGATGACGGCGCGGCTCTGCTGGCGGTACTGGTGGTCCTTACCCTTTTTCTGGTTCTGTGCACGACGGTCGCTGCACTGGCGTTCGAGCAGCACTGGTACTTGCAGCGTGACCTTGACAGGGTGCAGGCACGCTACTCGGCCGAATCTGCCGTGTACGTGGCAATGCTCCAGCTGGAAGAGGATCCATCGTGGCGCCCTTTCAACGAAGCCGTTAGAATCGGAGGTGGATTCGACGCGGTCGTGACGGTACGCCAGTTCGGTGGATACTATCAAGTAGAGGCTACAGCACACGTTCGCGCTCACCGGGAAACCACTCATGCGATCCTCGGCGTGAATCACGCTCTGTCTGATCGCGCGTTAGTGCTGGGCGACGTGGGTACGGCTCTCCACATCGCCGGCACGACGCAGGTAGTTGGACCGTTGCTTGTCGGTACCAGAGGAGCTCAGCGTGGGACGCTTCGAGGGCGGTCATTCCGTGGGCGCATTGAGGGAAGAGTTGAAGTCACCGAAGAGGCTCCTCTTCCGTCCTTTGACCGAAGTCACATAGATTCCGAGTTGAACCTGCTCGACATGGCACTCGTCGCGCGAGCAGAAGTGAACGCGGACAGCGTCATCTATCTGGCTGGTGGCACAGTGCTGACCGGAGGTGACAGCAAGCCCGAGACGAGCCCGGTGACCATGCTGGCAGCCGGCAACCTGGTTCTGAGCGATGGCTTCCAGGTTTCTCGTGGAAGCCGAATTGTTGCACGAGGCCAAATCCACATTGCGTCGGACGTTGGTCCCGAGCTTGGGATTGTCTTCAGTCAACAAAGCGTATACGTGGACGGTGGTCGTTTTTCAGGGCAGCTTTTCGCTCGAGACAGCATCCACGTAGGGCCTGGAAGCTATCTCCGGTATCCCTCGCTGGTGTACGTATCCGGTCGAGCAATCGGAACCGAACATCACGCTATTGCAGTGATCGGCGACGGCGCGACGCTGGATGGAACCGTTGCGTATCCCGGCAGCGCGAGTGCCGAGCAGCAGGATCGCGGTCGTATCACCATCGAGTCCGGCGGGCTCGTCCGGGGTGCCGTGCTCAGTGGCGGGCAAGCTGAAGTTCGCGGGACGGTGTATGGCAGTGTCCTCGCGTATCACCTGCGTCACTACGACAGTCCGCAGACACTCATAAACTGGCTGGTCGACGCTGCAATCGATTTGCCCTTACGACCAGCGTCTTTTCTGCTCCCAGTCGGTTTAAGAGGTGAGCATCGACTTGACGTGATGTATTGGGATGACCCTGCGCGTGCCGAAATGCAGAATACTCTGGAAGACAAATTCCAAAAATGACTACCAAGGTTTTCTCAAGACAAGCCGTCACACTTGCGTCGGCTATCCGCTGTGAGTGCGGTCACTCTCTCGTGGAGGCCGTAGTTGCGCTTGCGATCCTGGTTGGTATCGGCGCTCCTGCGGCAAGCCTACTTGCCGTCATGCTGGCAGGCGAAGCATCGTCACACCGCATCGTTGCGCTCGTCCACGCTGAAGACGCGCTAGAGGAATGCCTTCACCGGCGAGCGTTTTCCGACAGCACGTGGACCGTGTTGGAGGCACCTGTGCAGCTTGAGCGGCGAGTGACGCAAGATGGTGACCTCGTAGCAATTGCAATTACTGCGACCCGCCATTCGCCGAATGTTATCAGAGAGCGGAAGTTGGTCGAACTCTATGCAGTAGCCATAGCTCCGGACCGATGAAACGATCAGGATTGACGCCGCCGTCAAGATTGCAGAAGGGTGGCCGATTGGGTGTTGGATTGTTTCGTAGTAACGACCATGGCTACACGCTGGTCGAACTAACCGTGGCGATGGCCGTGGCGGGCATGGTGGTGTTTATTGCCTTCGTACTCGTAATCGGCACTCTGGCGGTAGCTGATCGGTGGCAGCGGCAGGCCAGTGCTCACGGCCAAGCGCACGCGACCTGGCGCCAGGTCACGGACGAACTGCGGTACGCGGACCGCGTGCAGGCGGAGTCAGACGGTTGGTCCGTACGCCTCGGTGGCCGCACCATTTCCTACACGGACGGGGTTAACGGTTCGCTGCGGAATGGCAGAAACACTATTTCGGGCCCCTCCTTAAGGGCGGATGCCCGCATCGATCCCATAGTCCGACGTGATACGCTGCGGGGGTACTCGGTTTCGGTGCAGGTGATGGACAGCAGCGGTCGAGCCAGAACCACTATTGTGCTTGACTCGGTCGTACGAGCCCGAAGTCTTCCCTATTGGCCCGTAGTCGACGGCCGCTGACGCTCACCGCCGTGCCTAGTCCCCCGCCCCACTTCCGTCTGCGGCCGCGTTCCGCGCCATCCCGACGTGCTCCGCGCGTGGCGACCAGGCCTGCCACTTTCCCGTGGTTGCGAAAACCTGCGCGGCGAGCGATAGCGCAAACGACCCGCAATCTTGCTGTGATGGTATCCGCGCGTCTACCCCTCGTAGACGCGCTGACGGCAGTAGCCCATCAGGCAGCAGATGCACAGCTTCAGACGATGCTGCAAACGGTCCGCGATGACGTGTCGAGCGGATCGTCACTATCCGAGAGCTTTGCGCGGCACCCGGTATTCAGCCCACTGGCGGTACACATGGTGGAGGTTGGCGAATCGACGGGCCTTCTCGGAGACGTGCTGTTGCGGCTGGCCGATCACGAAGAAAAGGTTGAGGCGCTCCGGAGACGGATCAGGCAGGCCCTCGTTTATCTGGTGTTCGTCGTTCCGACCTTCGCAGGACTATATGCGGACTTCGATGCTGAACTACCTGGCGCCACACAGGTCGTCCTGGCGATAAGCGATGCAATCACGGGATTTGCTCCGCACCTGCTCCTCATGAGTTTGGTCGGGGGGTACGTGGCAGCTCGTGGCCGACAATCTGCGCGGTGGAAGCGCCTGCGCGACCGAATCGTCCTTCGACTTCCCGTCGCCGGACCGCTGACGAAGAGCGCGATTGTCGCGCGGTTTTGTCGGACGCTGAGCACCTTATTGGATAATGGGGTTCCTCTGTCCGACGCTCTTGCCCTATTGGCCCGCACATCGGACAATAGCATCGTCGCGAGCGAGCTTCGCATGCTGGGCAGGGCACTCGAACGAGGCGAAGGTTTGGCCGTATCCCTCCCCCGGCTTACTCTGTTCCCTCCCGTGCTCGTTCACCTCGCCAGTGCCGGTGAAGCAACCGGGCGCCTGGGTCACGTGCTTGCGCAAGCCGCGGCCCACTACGAGGCCGAGGTTGAGGACAAGACAGAGAATCTGAGCACGTTGCTGGAGCCGGTCATGATCGTCACGATCGGACTGATCCTCGGAGGAATACTCGTGGCCATGTACCTTCCACTGTTTGACCTTGTCAACGTGGTGGGGATG
Organism: Rhodothermales bacterium; assembly: GCA_050485265.1. GTDB lineage: Bacteria > Bacteroidota > Rhodothermia > Rhodothermales > JANQRZ01 > JBJHBB01. The sequence goes on from JBJHBB010000021.1 coordinate 3,388, forward strand.
TGATCCGACCTGTATGGCGACGACCGAGCGGCGGTGGATGCCGGCGATGGGCGCCTGGGGCGGCGCGGGGAAGGCCGGCGCTGTGGCGGAGGAGCTTGAGCGCCGCAGGCGCTGAAGCGGACGACGGCTCTGCGCCGGCCGGGGGCGGGGGGGCGCCAGCTCCGACTGAATATGTCCGGATCGTACCGATTGAGAATGTCGGCGCCGGCTAGAGGTGGCAACCCTCATGATCAGCTGGTAGTCAGCCGTTCAGGAG
>JBJHBB010000021.1:3653-12295 GCA_050485265.1 Rhodothermales bacterium
GGGGGGGGGGCCGGGGGGGGGGGGGGGGGTGGTTGTTTGCGCCCCGGTGGGGCTCAGGCGGCCTCCCGCGGGGGGGGGCCGGGGGCGGGGGGGTGCAGCAAGTTGTCCGCGTCGCTTTCGCCCGTCGGTGCACTTGGTGCAGTCCAGTGGCCAGGCGGTATTGGCTTCGCCAGCGGGGAAAGTCACCACCGGCAGTCTGGCGGTCGGCCTGTGACGGGTTGCCCCAGGTGTCAACTCAGGATCGGTAGACCGCCGGTTGGCCAAGGCAACTTCCCCGCGTGCCTCTTCACCCAGGCTGCAAGAGCCGGTCATCCGGCCGGCCCAGGATTGATCGGCGGTACGAGGGCGCCGGCAACGCGGGCGTGATCATGGTACCCGCGGGTCGTCTGGCAGACTGAGGATTGGAATTGCGTGAGATTCGGTACCTCCGATAGGACCCGCTACGAAGGTGCTAAGCACTTAGCTGATTGAGGGTGCAAGCGGCTACTGGGGGGGGTCTGTATCGTGGTGCCAGGCAGCCTGCGGCGTCAGGGGGCCGACCGCCCAGCGGTAGGTCAGGTCGATCGGGTGCGGCAGGGGTCGACGAGAGGGAGGTTCTGGCTCTCGATGGTCACTTCGGGACGAGGGACTCGAGTTCGTCGCGCGACGGCGGGGATTCAGATTCGGGCCAACCGACGGTGATCCGTGTGCGCTCGTTCGAGCCCGTTGCTTGCGGGTGTGGGAGGGCTCCCTGCGAGAGCGGGCCGGCCTACAGTGGCGTCCTCACGCTCGGTGCAGCCTCCAGGGATGTAGCTCTCGAGCGAGAACGAAGAAGGGGAGAGACACGAGGACTGCCGCGAGGCTGGCAGGCTGAACCGGCTGCCACCAGAGGAATACTGCAGCGACCAGGAGGCCGAGAAGCACGAGTACGAACGTGGGGAAGCTGTCCGTGGGGCTACGCATTGTTCAGAATGGTTTGTTCTGGAAGGCCGACGGACGCTCGGTGGGCGCGTCGTCGGAGAGCAGTGGGTGTCTGTCGATCGTCACCCCTCTGTTTTCATGGCTGCAACCGGGTCGGCGGTTGCGGCGCGGATCGACTGGAAGGACACGGTGAGGAGGGCGATGGCCACGGTCAGGACGCCCACCAGCACGAACACGCCGGGACCGATCTCGACGCGGTAGGCGAAGTCCTCCAGCCAGCGGCTCATCAGGAAGTACACCACTGGCGAGCCCAGCACCACGGCAACGGCCACGAGCTTCAAGAAGTCCTTCGACAGCAGCCCGACCAGGCCGGGGACAGAAGCGCCGAGGACCTTCCGCACGCCGATCTCCTTGGTCCGCTGCTGCGCCGTAAAGGTGGCCAGTCCGAACAGACCGAGGCAGGCGATGAGGATCGCCAGCCCGGCGAAGAGGCTGAAGAGCGTGGCGAAGCGCTGGTCCTCTTGATACTGCGCTCCGAACGCCTCATCCGCGAAGCGGTAGCGGAAGACGTTACCGGGGAAGAGGGATAGGTACGTGTTCTCGATTGCCGCGAGCGACGCGGGCAGATCGGCCGTGCTCACGCGGAGCGACAGCTGAGATCCCGCCGGCGCGTGCCCGAAGAACGCCCTCTCGCGCTCGTTGTGGGCCGAGGACCAGTTGAAGTCGCGCAGCACTCCGACGACGCGCACCTCCGTGCCGCCAATCAGCAGCGGGTGGTCGATGGCGTCCAGAGGCGAGTCGAAGCCGAGGGCCCGCACGGACGTCTCGTTCGCCAGTACGGCGTTCGGCGGGCTGACGCCCCACGCGGCGTGCGCGTCGGTGAAGTTCGTGCCCGCGATCACCTCCAGGCCGTAGAGTTCGACGAAGCTGGAGTCGATCCACGTGACCACGCCGTTGATGGCCGTGTCCTGGTCGTGCTCGGCGCGCCAGGTGCCGGCGCCCTGCCAGTTGAACGGCAGGCCTGGCACGGACTGCGAGGTGGCCACCTGGAGCACGCCCGGTGTTCGACGGAGTTCATGCGCCAGGGTCATCCTCGCGTTGGTCACGGTAGTCCCCTCCTCCACGACGCGCGGCCCGGGGATCGTGATGACTTGATCGAGGTCGAGCCCGAGGTTCATGCTGCGCATGTAGTCGAGCTGGTTGTAAACGACGGCCGTGCCGCCGATAAGCACAACCGCCGCCGCGAACTGGAAAACCACCAACCCGCGCCGCAGCCAGAGCTGCCCGGTGAGTGATCCCGTCTTTCCCTTGAGCACGGCCACTGGCCGGAAGGACGACAGCACGAAGGCCGGGTACAGACCAGCGAGCATTGTGGCCAGAAGGAGCGTACCGATAAAGGCCGACCAGAAGCCGGGGCTCACCCAGACCGCCCAGGTGAGGTGCGTGTCCGCGAGACTGTTCACGACGGGTGTTAGTGCGGCGGCCAGCGCCACGGCCAGCAGCGCCGCTGCGCCGATCGTTACCGCAGATTCGGACATGAACTGCTGGACGAGCTGTGTGCGCTGCGCCCCGACGGCCTTTCGGACGCCCACCTCCCGCGCGCGGTCGAGCGCGCGCGCCGTAGCCAGGTTCACGTAGTTCACCAGCGCGATCAGCAGCGTCATCAGGCCGATGATGGTGAAGAAGTAGACCGTCCGATAGTTGCTGGACGCCGTCATGAAGGCGTGCACGTCCGCGTTCAGGTACACGTCGCGCAGCGGTTGACCGTAGAGGCGCATCTCCTCCCGGAAGCCGAAGTCCCGGAGCGCCTCGCCGCGCGCGGCGATGAACAGCTCGGTCATCTTGCGGTCGGCCTCGGCGGGGTCGGCTCCGGGGTGTAGCTGGATGTAGGTGATGAAGTTGTTATAGCTCCAGCCGCCTTCGGGCTCGTCGGCGTACTGTCCGCCATCGAGCACGTGCTCGACCGGCAGGAGCATCTCGAACTGGAGGTGTGAGTTCACGGGGACGTTTCGGAGGACGCCCGTGACGCGGTAGCTCTGCTCCGTCATCCCCACGAAATCCAGGACCTCGCCGATCGCGCTCCTGCCGCCGAAGTACGTCTGGGCAAGACGTTCGGAGATGAGGGCCGTGTTCGGCTGCAGGGCCTCCCGCGGATCGCCCTCCACCAGGGGGAACGTGAACATTTCCAGGAAGGCCGGGTCGACGTGCAGGACGTGCGGCTCCTCGAAGACCTGTCCGGGCTGCGATTCCAGGGAGACGAGGGCCGGATTGAACTCGGTGTGTACACGCGTGAAGCCGGCGACCTCGGGCACGTCAGCCTTAACCGCCGGCCCCAACGCCTGCGGCGTGTAGGTGGCACCGGCTACCGTAGGGAGGTCGTCCCGAGAAATGGAGACGACGGCACGGTAGAGATCCTCCTCGTTCTCGTGGAAGCGGTCGTAGCTGTACTCGAACGCCACGTGCTGGAAGATGAGCAGGCAGCACGCCAGCCCGATGGTCAGCCCCGCGATATTGATGAAGGCGTGGCCCTTCCGGCGACGGATGCTGCGGAGTGCGATGAGGAGGTAATTGTTCAGCATCGATGGGTCACCAGCGGGCGATAGTGAAGTCGGGCAACACCCGGCTGGCGCCGTGAACGGACTTCGGCGGCCGAGTTGAGCGGTGCCTCGGCAACGGATATGCCAGGCACCGAAAGGCCGCTGCTCTGGTCCGTTTCCGGCTGAAGTGTGCGCAGCCGCACAGGGATCGGGCGAGGGCGCGCAGTTGCGTGTGGCGTTTCAACCGATGGGCCTGCCCGGCGACCGTGGCGAGAGCGATAGTTAGCGCGAGCGGGGCCAAGCGGGTGGCCTCGTCCCGGGCACCTCGTTCTCGAGAGAGGACGAGCGGCGCCAGCGGGGCGCCGGTATATAGTCTATTCGTGCAGGAGGCAATGGTCGCATCGAGGATGCCCGGCCATTCTGCCCTGGCCGTTTTTCCTGGTTACAAACGCGCCGACCTTGCGTCTAGAGGGAAGAAAGCCGCCGCATGCGACTCTCGCCCCTAGCGCTTCGACTGCTGGAACACGTCTACCCGGACACCCTCGGGACGAACCTCGATGCCATCATGCCGCGCATGACGTACTGGCTGGCGCTGAAGCGGCTCAATCTGAACTGAGCTGGGTGCGGCGGGACGCTCGTCGCTGGCAATCGAAAATGTCCGGTTCGTGGAGGGTGTCAGGGTACCGGCGGTTCGGATGCGCAGGTGCCGCCAGCCGGTGATCAGGAGAGCGTGGAGGATGGGGTCGGTATTGGGTGCGATGCGTGCTCGCTGAGGCACGAGTGGATCGCAAGCGACGACTTACTCCGCGCGCAGGGATCTGACCGGATCCGCGTGGGCGGCGCGGATGGCTTGTCCGGAGACGGTGACCAGTGCGATGAGCAGGGCCAGCACGCCGGCCGCGACGAACAGGGCTGGGCCGAGGGTGATGCGGTAGGGGAAGTCCGTCAGGAACCGTTCGAGCGCGACGTACGCCAGCGGGGCGCCGAGCAGGAATCCCAGCGCCACGAGCGCCGCGAACCGCCGGGACAGTAGGACAACGACTCCCGTGGTGCTGGCGCCGAGCACCTTGCGCACGCCGATTTCCTTGCGCCGCTGCGTCGTCATGTAGGCCGCCAGGCCGAACAGGCCCAGGCAGGCGATCAGGATCGCCAGCCCGGCGAACATGCCCACGATCGCCGTGAGCCGCGCCTCCGCCTGGTACTGGCCGTCGAAGGTTTCGTCCACAAAGGCGTACTCCATCGGGGTGCCGGGGAAGAGCGCCTCCCAGGCGGCGCGCACGTCGTCGAGCGCGCTCGGCAGGGCTCCTGGCTCCAGCCGCAGTGTGAGCTGGTGTTGCGCCTGCGGCACAGTCATCACGACCATCGGCTCGACGGGTGAATGCAGCGAGCGGTGATGGTAGTCCTGCACGACGCCAACCACGGTCCGCTGATTGCCGCCCATCTGGACCCATCGCCCGAGGGCATCCTCCGGAGACCATCCCAGGCCGACGACGGCCGACTCGTTCAGGAGTGCCGCCTCGGCCGCGTCCGTTTCAAATTCTCGCGAGGGGAGGCGACCGGCCACCAGGCGGAGCCCATAGGTCTCGGCGTAGTCCTGGTCGGCATAGACGAAGTTCATGCGGCGGCTGTCGCCCTCGGGGAGCCCTTCGGCCGTCGTGAGGAGGAGGGGGAGCGGCTTGCCGGGTGTACTGGCCGAGGCGCTGGCGGCAGAGACGCCAGGCAGCGAGAGCATTGCCTCACGGATGGCGTCCGCCCTGCGAACGCGCTCCGGCGCAGGCACGGCCCTCGCGTCGAGGACGACGAGGCGCTCACGGTCGAATCCGAGGTCCCGGTCGCGCATGAAGCGATGCTGCTCGAGGACGACGAGCGTCCCAGCGATCAGTGCCACGGACACGGCGAACTGGACCACAACGAGCCCCTGGCGGAGTCGCGTTCCGCGCGGTGAGGTGTGGAAATCTCCCTTGAGCACCTGCACCGGGTCGAACCGCGATAGCATGACCGCCGGGTAGCTCCCGGCGCCGAACCCCACGGCCACCACCAGCCCGACGAGCAACGCGAGGTTCACGGGGCCGAGCAGCGCCGCCATCCCGAGGGACTTCCCCGCGACCTCGTTGAACCACGGCATCGCCCCGAGCACGAGCACGAGCGCAGCAACGAGAGCCAGCGCCACGGTGAGCACCGACTCGCCGAGGAACTGGCCTACCAGCGGCCCGCGGCCTGCGCCCAGCGTCTTGCGAACCCCGACCTCGCGTGCGCGCTGCAGCGACCGCGCCGTGGCGAGGTTCATGTAGTTGACGCAGGCGATGAGTAGTACGAACAGCGCGATCGCTGCGAAGACCGTCACCCGCCGCGCATCCGAGACCGGTCCGATCTGCGCCATGCGAGTCGAGTGGAGGTAGATCCGCGAGAGCGGTTCCAGTTCGATGCCCAGGTTGAAGCCGTACGCTTCGAGTACGCTGCCGAACTCCACCATTGGGAGGTCGGTAATGGCGGCCTCGAACGCGGTTGCGTCCGTCCCTTCGCGGAGGAGGATGTAGGCGAAGCGGTCGAGCAGTAGCCAGTCGCCCTCTGTCAGCGGTGGCTGCACCGCGTCGCGGGTAGCGAAGGAAAAGAGGAAGGCGAAGTCGAGGTGCGAATTGCGAGGCACGTCGCGCGCGATGCCCGTGATTCGCATCGTGACGGTGTCCTGAACCACGAAGGTCTGTCCGAGCGCGTCCGTGCTCCCGAAGAGCCTGCGGGCCGTGGTTTCCGTGAGGACGGCGGTAAATGGCTCCGATAGGGCCGTGGCCGGGTCGCCGGCCGCCAAGGGGAACGTAAAGATGTCAAAGAACTCTGGGTCGGCGAAGAAGCCCTCATAGCCGCGAATGCGCTCGCCGTCGATTCGGAACATCGGCTCGACCGGGGCGAGTTGTGCGAGCGCCTCCACTTCGGGGTAGCGTTCGCGGAGGGTAGCGGCCATGGGCCGGCTGGCTCGCGCGGTGCGGTCGGGGGCCACTCCTGGCGCGGCCATGTTGCCGGCAACTCGAACGATGCGGTCCGCATGCTCGTGGAATCGGTCGTAGGCGAGTTCGTCGCGGACGAAGAGGGCGATGAGGATGCAGCAGGCCATCCCCGCCGCGAGCCCGAAGACATTGATGGCTGCGTAGCCCCGCTGGCGGAGGATTGAACGGAGGGCGACGAGGAGATAGTTGCGGAGCATCGAGCGGCCCGGTTCGAGCGGTGCAGGGACGTGGGAGATTTCCTCCGCGTATCAATCCGAGTGCCCGCCCCTCGCACGCCATCAGGGGTCGTTTTCCGGCGTAGCTGCTGTGCGAAATCGCCCAACGTGCGTGCGTTTCTGGTCAGGCTGCGGTTGCGACGTCCTTAGCCGGCGGGCATCATTCGCTGCGGAGGGCCTTGACCGGGTCCGCCGTGGCCGTGCGCAGCGCCTGACCCGAGACCGCTGCGAGCGCGATCATCATCGCCATCGCGCCTGCGGCGAGGAACAGCCCCGGCCCGAGCGTCATGCGGTAGGCGAAGGCTTCCAGCCATCGGCTCATGCCCCAGAAGGCCAACGGTGCTCCCAGGACAAAGGCGAGCGCCACCAGCTTCAGAGAGTCTTTCGACAGCAGCGCCACGAGGTTCGTAATCGAGGCTCCGAGCACCTTCCTGACCGCTATCTCGCGCCGGCGTTGCTGCGCCGTGAACGCCGCCAGCCCGAATAGGCCGAGGCATGCCACCAGGATGGCCAGCGCCGCAAACACCCCGATGACCTGGCTCAGCCGCGCGTCAGCCTGATACTGCTGGGCGAAGGCCTCATCGACGAAAGCGTATTCGAAAGGGAAGCCTGGGAAGAGCTCGCCCCAGGTGGCGCGCAGGTGCTCAAGGGCGTCCGGCAGTTGGCGGCCGTCCAGACGCAGCGCGAACCGGTTGAAGGCACCTGGAATCATCACGACCGCCATCGGCTCGACGCGCTGGTGCAGCGACATGTGGTGGTAGTCGCGGATGACGCCGACTACCGGTCGCTGGATGTTGCTCCCGGCGAACTGAACCCACTTCCCGAGCGCTTCCTCGGGCGCGGACCAGCCGAACGCCGACACCGCCGCCTCATTGAGCAGCGCGCTGCGCGCATCCGCCTCGTGTTCGCGCGAGAGCGCGCGACCCGCGACGACCTGGAGCCCGTACGTGTCGACGAAGTCGTGATCGGCCACCACGGCATGCAGGCGTCGGCTGTCGACGTCATCTCGCCCCTCGACGAGCGTCAAGAGCAATCCCGGCTCGATCCCCGGCATCGTCGAGGTGGCTGTAGCCTGCAGGATCGCCGGATGCAGGAGCATCTCGCGCTTGGCCGTCTCGTATCGCTGCGCCATCTGAGGCACTCCCTGGGCGCTCACGACCACCAGGTGCTCCCGATCGAACCCGAGGTCCTGCGCCTGCACGAATTTCAGTTGCTGGATCACGGTCCCGGTTCCCACGATCAGTGCCACCGAGACTGCGAACTGGAACACCACCAGCCCCTGGCGCAGTCGTGAGCCGTGGCGGCTCGTTCTGAGATCGCCCTTAAGCACCAGCGCCGGCAGGAAGCCCGAGAGCACCAGTGCCGGGTAGGAGCCGGCCAGCAGGCCCACGCCCAGCGTTGCTCCCAGGAGGGCCAGCGCGAACGACGGCGTGAGGATCGTCCAGAATGAAAGCTCCTTGCCGGCGACGGAGCTGAATAGCGGCAGCGCGGCGGCCACGAGCACTAGCGCCGCACCCAGCGCCAGCATCGCGAGCAGGACAGACTCGCCGAGGAATTGACGGACGAGCAGGCCGCGTCGGGCTCCGAGACTCTTGCGCACGCCAACCTCGAGGGCACGCTGCATCGAGCGCGCCGTTGCCAGGTTCATGTAATTGACGCAGGCGATCAGGAGCACAAAGAGGGCGATCGCCAGAAACGCGTAGACGGTCATCACACTGCCCGTGGGTCCGATCTGCCGGTCCCGCTGCGAGCGCAGGTAGATGTCGGTTAGCGGCTCCAGGCTCATGCGCATCGTCAGCCCCATCGGGCCCAGCACCTCCGAATAGGCGTCCTGGGCGTGGTTGGCGATTGCGACGTTAAAGGCGTGCGGGTCCACGTCCGGCCGGAGCAGCACGTAGGTGTAGACTCCGACTGGAAGCCACTGCTCCTCTACCGCGGATGGTCCTCGCGCTCGTCCGCATCGACCGCCAGGTCACGCCGTTCGAATG